>JAAYPK010000047.1 GCA_012519845.1 Clostridiales bacterium | reverse complement strand
GCTTTAATATATCTTGTATAATGATCTACCTGTGCTTCATAACTTGATAACTGCTCTTCATTTTCTGTAGAAACTCTTGCATAAGCAGCTACTCTTTTTAATCTTGATATATTTTCTGGTTCTATTGAAGAAAAAGCTTCTACTGCTGGTATTACAGTTACTCTTCGTACTGTTGACATTTAAATCAATCCTTTCTCTATCACTCTTCCATCCTTTAAAATAATTATCACATTCTTATTTTCTGTAATTTTAATTTTCTCTAAATTATTAAATCCATCTTTATTAAACTCGTGTAATTCTAATGCTTCATTAAATACTTTTATCAATTTCTCTTCATATATAGGTTTTGAATTGCATACACTATTGCCATATTTAACATGTTTAGAACAAACCCAAGTACTTCTTCCATTTCTATCTTTATGCCTATAATTTTTACCACATATTCCACACTCTATTTTAGAAGTAAATATGTAGCTTTTATTTCCTGGCTCACATTTAAACTTAATTCTATTTTTTCTCATAATTTCTTGAGCTTTTTCAAATGTTTCAATACTTATAATTGATGGATGTGTATCCTCTGCATAAAATTGATTAACATTACCTTTATTCCTAACTAATTTTTTGCTTAAATGGTCTTTAACATATTTCTTTTGAAGTAGTGCATTTCCTGAATACTTTTCATTTTTTATAATTTCAACAACTCTTTCAGAATTCCACACTCCTCCTCTTAATTTTTGTACATTCATTTCCCTTAACTTCTTAGAAATTAATGTACATCCCATCCCACTTAGATAATCATCAAAAATCATTCTAACTATCTTAGCCTCTTCTTCATAAATTTTAATCTTTCCCTTTTCAATTCTATAACCATAAAGAAATCTTAAATTAATTAGTTCTCCTTGCTCAAATCCTTTTCTAATTCTCCATTTACAATTTTCGCTTACTGATCTACTTTCCTCTTGCGCAAAAGAAGCGAGGATTGTGAGCATTAACTCACCTTCCCCGCTTAAACTATGAATATTCTCTTTTTCAAAATAAATATCAATATTTAATAATCTCAACTCTCGTACTACTTCTAGCATTGTTACTGTATTTCTTGCAAATCTAGAAATTGATTTTGTTATAATCATATCTATATTTCCACTTCTACACTCTTCTAAAAGTTTATTAAACTGTTCTCTATTATCCTTAGTTCCTGTAACTGCTTCATCTGCATAAACACCTGCATATTTCCATTCATTATTATTTTGAATGAGATTGCTATAGTAACTTATTTGAGCTGAAAGTGAATGAAGCATTTCTTCTTTACCACTTGATACTCTTGCATATGCTGCTACGCGTTTTTTTACTGGTAAGTTTAAAGTTCCTGACTGTATCACTTTTATAGTTCTTTCCATAAAATCTCTCCTTTCAGGTGTCTATATTAGCTCTATATCTAATATAAAGCAAGTTATAAAGCCCCAATTACAGGATTATATTTTTTAACTAAAAGCTTATTTATTTTATTAAAATCTTTACTATCTATTATTCCTCTTGAAAGCATCACTTTAGTAATTGCTAAAGTTGTCCTATAATTTTTTTCACGTTCAAACTGTTTTTGATTCATATTCCCTATCCCCTTTATCAAAACGATTTTTTATATAGCAACTATGGCTACAATATTTTCTATTTTTATTTCCATAACTATTGAATTCCTTATTACACTTCTCACATATTAATTTATAATAAGCTTTTCTATTAATATAATCGTCATGCTCTTTCCACCATAATCTTCTACATTTATCTGAACAAAACTTTTTTCTTTTACCTCTATTAGAAAGTTCTAATTTATTGCTACACTGCTTACATATTTCTATTTTCTCTTCATTACTTTGTTTAATATTTCCTCTTACTCCACCTAAATTATTACGTCTACAACATGTTTTTATTGTGTTCTCTGATATAGATAATAATGCTGCTATTTTAGAATAACTATATCCCTTTTCTCTAAAAAACTTTATCTTTTCCTTATCAACTTGTTTCATATGAATCCTCCTATTTTGACTTATATAAATTCACCTCTACATATCACTCTAAGATTTATATAAGTCAATCATTATCCATAATCTTTTTACTTGAAAATCATAATTGTTGCATCAAAACCAGCTTCTTTTAATTTTTGAACTTGTTTATCAGCATTCTCTTTAACAGAAAAAGAACCTGCCATAACTCTATATAATGTTTTATCATTACTAGAATTACTAACAGATTCTTCTTTATAAGTTATTCCTAATTGATCTAATATAGCTTTTGAAATAGCCTTAATTATTTCCTTTCTTCTACTATCAAATAAATTATTATCAAAAGTATTATCTATAAAACCCAACTCTATTAATACTGCTGGAGCTTTAGTCTCTCTTAACACATGAAAATCCTCTTTTTTTACTCCTCTATTTACAAATCCTATATTGACAATTGCTGTTTGAATTCTATCAGCAATTGATTTTGATCTACTGTCTTGATTAATATAGGTGTATGTTTCTACTCCACTTGCTGCTTCAGGTTTAAATGCATTTCTATGAAACGATATAAAATAATCATATATATTTCTATTTTCAAAATTACTTCTAGTTTGTAAACTTACTGTAACATCTGAAGTTCTTGTTTCATCTACAATTACCCCATGGCTTCT
>JAAYPK010000046.1 GCA_012519845.1 Clostridiales bacterium | reverse complement strand
TACAATAATTCCTAATATTATTTTATTATTATATAATCTTTTTATCCACAGGTGATATTCCTTTTTAATCATTATCTTTACCTCTTTATTTATAGTTGAATATCCCTGACTATTAACTCATACTATTTAATATGTTATAATTCATCTATATTGTTGTCAAGGAGACTCTATATATAATATTACTTAAGGAGTAAGAATATGAATAATTTTACAATTGTTGTTGATTCAGCAAGCGATTTACCTTTAGATTTTATCAAAAATCAAAAATTAAAATTAGCTGGATTAAAGTGTATTTTCAAAGATAAAGAATATATCGAAGATGATACAATGGAATTAACTTATGATGAATTTTATAAAGGAATTAGAGAAGGTGAAATACCACAAACTTCACAAGTTAATACATTTAATTTTTTTGAAATCTTTGAATCTATAGTTAAAGAAGGAAATTCTGTAATATATCCAGCTTTTTCCTCTGCATTAAGTGGTACAATGAACAGTGCTATCTTAGCTAGAGAAGATATTTTAGAAAAATATCCAAATGCTGACATTACAATTATTGATACAAAATGTGCTTCATTAGGCTATGGATTAGTTATAATAAAGGCATGTCAACTTGTAGATAATGGAGCTACAAAGGAAGAAATTATTTCTTATATAAACGAAACATGCCCTAAAATGAATCATATTGTTTTATTAGATGATTTAAATTATTTAAAAAAAGGTGGACGACTTTCTGGTGCTGCTGCTACCTTAGGAAGTATTCTTCAATTAAAACCTCTTGTAAAAGTAGATAATGAAGGTAAACTAATTAATTTTAATAAAGTTAAAGGTAGAAAAAAAGGCCTTAATTTCCTGTTGCAAGAATTGGAAGAAAAAGCTTCGGATCTTAACTTCCAAGAAATCCTTGCTATTTCTCATTCTGATTGTTTAGAAGATGCTGAAAAGCTTGCAACTATGATTAAGGAAAAATATAATGTAGAAGTTTTTATTAATTATATTGGTTGTGTTATAGGAAGTCATACTGGTGCGAATACTATTGCATTGTTCTTCTTAGGCAAAGATGATAATAGATAATTATTAAAAAAATAAGCTGTTGCAAAATGCAATAGCTTATTTTTTACTTTCAATTATTCTTGCTCTATCATTATTTTTTTAGCATTAAGGATAGATGTTGCACTCATTGAGAATTCATCTAATCCATATTTAACTAATGTTGGAATTGCCGCTTCATCTCCAGCCATTTCTCCACACATTCCAACCCATTTACCGTGTTTATGTGCACCATCTATTGTCATCTTTATTAATCTTAATACTGCTGGATGCATTGGATTATAAAGATATGATACTTTTTCACTCATTCTGTCTGCAGCTAATGTATATTGAATTAAGTCATTTGTTCCAATTGAGAAGAAATCAATATGTTTTGCTAATTCATCTGCATATACAGCAGCAGCTGGAATTTCAACCATTATACCCCATTGAATCTTTTCTGAATATTCTTTTCCTTCTGCCTTAAGTTCTGCTTTACATTCTTCAACAACTTCTTTTGCTTGAAGGAATTCTTCTAATCCTGAAATCATTGGGAACATTACACATAAATTTCCATATATAGAAGCCCTTAATAAAGCTCTTAATTGTACTTTAAAGATTTCTTTTCTGTCTAAGCATAATCTAATAGCTCTATAACCTAAGAAAGGATTCATTTCTTCTGGTAATGGTAAATATGGAAGTGTTTTATCTCCACCAATATCTAATGTTCTAATTACAACTTGCTTACCATTCATTTTTTCTAAAACAAATTTATAGCTTTCAAATTGTTCTTCTTCAGTTGGTGCTGAATCTCTATCCATATATAAGAATTCAGTTCTGAATAAACCTACACCGTCTCCACCATTTGCTATAACTCCAAGCACATCATCTGGCTTACCTATGTTACCGCAAACTTCAATTCTTTTTCCTGACTTAGTTGTAGTTTTAACATCTATTAACTTTTTTAGTTCTTCTTGTTCTTTTTCAAATTGTTCTTTCTTTGCTTTATATTCAGAAATTTCAGCTTCTGAAGGATTTATGATTACATCTCCAGTAATACCATCTACAATTATCATATCTCCATTTTTTACAGATGAAGTTATATCTCCTAGACCTAGAACTGCTGGTATTTCTAAAGTTCTAGCCATAATTGCTGCGTGAGAAGTTCTTCCACCAATATTAGTAATAAATCCAATTACTTTACTTTTATCAAGTTGTGCTGTATCAGAAGGAGTTAAATCATGTGCTACAACTACTGTATCTTTTTCTGTTATAGCAAATCCGTCTCCACCTTTACCTGCAAGGTTTGATATTATTCTTGATGATACATCTTTAATATCGGCTGCTCTTTCTTTCATATAAGCATCTTCCATTGATTCAAAAATAGCTACAAATGTATTTGTAACATTTTCAACTGCTTTCATGGCATTAACTTTATTATTATCTATTTCCATCATCATAGCTCCAGTAAATTCTGGATCATCTAATAATGTTATATGAGCTTCAAATACTTCTGCTTTTTCTGCTCCCATTTCCACTATAGCTTTTTCTTTTATTTTTCTTAATTGTTCTCTAGACGAATCTAATGCATTTTGAAGTGTTTCTTTTTCCTTTTCAACATCATCAACTTTAGAATCTGTTATTACTATTTCCTCTTGTTCTTGTAAGAATACCTTTCCAATAGCATATCCTTTTGATGCTGCAACTCCTTTTTTCATAACACAATCCTCCTATAAAAATTTATCAGTAATACAAATTGCATTTAAACCTTTGCATATATTTTAATTATATCATATTTTCGTCATTTTTCGCCAAACAATTTCTTACAAATAGTTATTAATATATTAGATATATAAATTAAATTAAAGATCATCTATTAAAGTACTTGCTTTTGCATATGCTGTTGATTTTGCTTCAAAGAAATCTGTTTTAACTGCATTAGGATCAGATAATACATCTACCCAAGAAGCAGGATTTTTATCATACCCTTCATAAAGTTCTGGCAATCCTATAGCTGATAATCTTAGATTACCTAAATATTTTATGTAATCTTCTATAAGTTTATTATTAATTCCATTAATATTATCACCTATAACATATTTGCCCCAAGCTATTTCATTTTCCACTCCTGTTTTAACCATATTAACTAATTCTTCCTTCATTTCTTTTGTAAAAAGTGAAGGTTCTTCATGTTGAAGCTCTTTAATTATATTCATAAATAACCATAAATGAGTATTTTCATCTCTATTTATATAACGTATCTCTTGTGCTGAGCCTGGCATCTTACCATTTCTCTCCAAATTGTAAAAGAACATAAAACCAGAATAGAAATATATTCCTTCTAGGATATAATTAGCCATTATTGTTCTAAGTAAATTCTCTCTATTCGGATTATTTATGAAATTATTATATAAGTCACCTATGAATTTATTTCTTTCTAGCAATATTTTATCTTCTTTCCATTGGTATAATATTTCATTACGCTTTTCTGGAGAACATATTGAATCTAACATATAACTATAGCTCTGTGAATGAACTGCCTCCTGAAAAGCTTGAATTGTTAAACATAAATTAACTTCACTAGCAGTAATATAACTTGAAATATTGCTTATGTTTGCAGTTTGTATAGAATCTAGAAAAATTAAAAATGATAGTATTTTATCATATGCCTCTTTCTCATGAAATAATAATTTCTGATAGTCCTTCGTATCCTGTGATAAATTAATTTCCTCAGGTATCCAAAAATTATTCATTGCCTGCCTATACCAATCACTAGCCCAATTATACTTCATATTATTAAAATCATTTAAATTGGTTGAGTTACCATTTATCATTCTTTTTTTGCTTACTTCTGTATCTCCAAATTCATTGAAAAGAATCTTTCTTTTTATCTCCATAATACTATACCTCCAATTTTAAGCTGAACAGCTTTCACATTCTCCTATCATTAATGACTTGCTTCTTACATAATAAATAGATTTCACTCCACATTTACAAGCTGTAATATATAAATTCATTATTTGCCTCATAGTGTAATCAGTTGTTATATATAAATTAAAGGATTGACCTTGATCAATATGTCTTTGTCTTATTCCATTTATTTTTACACACCAATTTTGATCTATGTTGTAAGCAGAATTATAGTACCAATAATTTTCATCACATAAGTTAGGAGCTGTCTTAGGTACAATACTACCCTTCTTTTCCTCTAGATAAAATCTAGACATTATAGGGTCAATTCCTTCACTAGTTCCTGCAATTGTAGCTGTAGAACCATTTGGCGCAACTGCCATAATATATCCATTTCTTATACCATTCTTTGATACATCTTTCTTTAATTTATCCCACTTTTCTGAATTATATCCTCTATTTGAAAAATAATTTCCATTATCCCAATCTGATCCATCAAAACAAGAATACTTTCCCTTTTCTTTAGCTATATTCATACTTGCTCTTATAGCATAATAATTTATCTTTTCATAAACCTTATCAGCAAATTCTAAATGTTTTTCATCTGTCCAATGAATTCTATTATTTGCTAACATATGATGATATCCACTAGTTCCAAGTCCGATAGCTCTATATTTTTGATTTGTAATTTCTGCAAAAGGAACAGAGTAATAATTTAAATCTATAACATTATCCATAGCTCTTATTTGTGTTTCTATTACATAGCTTAATTCATCGTCATTATTAACATCTATTTTCCCTAAAACTAAAGAAGACAAATTACAAACAACATAATCGCCAGGTTTTACTTTCTCTATTACATAGGTATCTCCATTAGAATCAACAATTTCATTTTTTTCAACCTTCATAGGACTCATATTTTGCATTATTTCAGTACATAAATTTGATGAATAAATCATTCCCTCATGTTTATTAGGATTCATTTTATTTACTGTATCTCTATAAAATGCAAAAGGTGTTCCTGTTTCAGCTGCACTTTTAATTATTAATCTAACAATTTCTTTTACCGACATTACACGTTTAGGAATTCTTTCATCCTCTACACATTCATAATATTTCTTTTCCCATTCCTCTCCATAAAAATCTTCAAGAGAATATCCCTTAACCATTTTTATTTCATGAGGACACATCATATACCAGTTTGCATCAATATTGCTATCTGCAAGTTTCCAAAATAAATCTGGATAACATATACCTGGAAAAACATCGTGAGCTTTTTTCCTATCATCACCATTATTAGTCCTTATTTGTAGAAATTCAGGTAAATCTTTATGCCAAGCATCAAGCCATACTGCAACAGAACCATTTCTTACTCCAAGTTGATCTACTGCGATTGCTGTATCATTAAATAATTTCACCCAAGGAATTACGCCTCCTGATGCACCTTTAAATCCTCTTATAGGTGAACCTAATGCTCTTACCTTTCCTATATAGATACCCATTCCGCCACCAAATTTAGATACCTTTGCAAAATTATCTAATGACTTATATATTCCTTTTAAGCTATCTTCTACTGTATCTATAAAACAAGAACTCAATTGATAAAAAGGCTTTCTTGCATTTGATATAGTAGGAGTAGCCATAGTTGCTTTTAATGAACTTAAAACATCATAAAACCTTTTTGCCCATTTAACTCTATTTTCCTTTTTCTCTGGTATAGCTAAATGCATTGCTATTCCCATAAACATTTGCTGCGGTAATTCAACCGGCTTTCTATTGTAATTCTGCACTAAATACCTACTACTTAATAAATTAATTCCGCTATAAGTAAACAAAAAATCTCTTTCAGGTTTTATCTCTTTTTCAAGTTCACAAATATCTTCCTTGGAATAATTCTCTAGAATATATTCACCATATAACCCCTCTTCAGTAAGTTTCTTTATAAATCCATATAAATCTCCATATAATTCATCATCATCTTTTAGATTTCTATTTTCCTTTACCTCATCATATAATTTATAAATATATAATTTTGCTGAAATATTAATCCACTTCGGTTCCATATCAGTAGTTAATTCTAACGCTACTTGAATTAAAGAAGCTCTAATTTCTTTTTTCCCCATACCTGGTCTTAATATATGTTCTAATGCTTTTTCAAGCTTTTCAGATGTATATATCCCCTCATTATCTTCTATGCTTTTTAAAGCTTCTATACACATACTCTTTATACTCTCCAAATTTAATCCCTCCACAATATCTTGTATGCCTATCTGTTATTACACTAAATATATTGTAGTGTTATTTTTTCCACATGTAAAACTTAATTTATTCCATAATCACTAAGAATTTTTTATTAATTGTCTAAATTCTTCTTTTTTCTTTCTATTTCTATATTAATTGCTTTTTAATATTTTTTATTAATTAATATAATATATTATATACTTTAAAAAGGATACTTTATTGTATTAATAAAGCATCCTTAAATATATTATTGATTTCTAGGAAGATATAAATATATCTTAAACATATCTCCTTCTCTTTTAATTTCAACAAATCCTTCATGAAGTTCAACTATACTTTTAGTTATTGCAAGTCCTAATCCTGAACCATCTATATTTGAGTTTCTAGACTTATCTCCTCTAACAAACCTTTCAAAAACTTCATTATCATCAAATTCCATTTTATAATTTGCTACATTTTTAAAGGCTAATACTATATACTCATCTTTAACTTTTATATCGACATATATTCTTGTATTCTCTAATGAGTACTTTAATGCATTAATTACTATGTTCTCTATTGCTCTTGAAATCAATTTCCCATCTAACAACATATTTATTTCTTCATAATCTGATTCAACATTAAATTCAATATTTTTCTCTTGATATAATGATGAATATTCACCAATAGCTTGATATATTAATGAAACTATGTCTATTTTCTCTTTATTTAGTGCCATTTTCCCACTATTTATCTTAGACATTTCAAATAAATCATCTATTAAAATTTTTAACTTTTTAGATTTTTGATCTAATATTTGTAAATAATCTTTTCTTTCATCTTCCGTAAGTTCTGATTCTTGGAGTATGTTCACATAGTTTATTATTGATGTTAATGGTGTTCTTAAATCATGAGAAACGTTAGTTATTAATTCTGTTTTTATTTTTTCAGAATTTATGATTTCCTCAACAGCTAATTTATAATCCCCTTTTATTTGACTTATGTTATTAATTAGTTCCTTTATTTCACTACTACCATCCTTATAAATAACATCATCTACTATTCCTTCATCAATTGCTTTTATTTCATCATTTACAAGTGAAATTTCTATTGATTTCTTAATTGAATATACTACTCCTATTAAAGGCAATAACATTAATAATATACTTGCCTTAAATGGATATCTTGATAAAAATTTTACTAAAATATTATTTTCGTATCCACCAAGAGCTAATGAATATAAATACCCTACATAAAATATTGCCAAAGCAACAATAGTAAAAACAAGTATCTTTCTAGTATGCTTATACTTGAACCCATACTTTAACACATATATAAAATAACTAATGAAATCTCCTCTTAAATTAATTTTCCCTTTTTTCCTTATTGCTATAATACTTATTTTCAATATTAATGCAATAATACAACCGTAGAAAATAACAGAAATATAAGTTATTCTCTTATCATTTATATTAGAATATTCATCTACATTTACATAATAATATTCTTCACATTGATGTAGATTTTCTACTTTATATTGACCTATACTGTTTGTTAAAGCTGGACTAAAGGTATTTTCATTATCATATTTTAATATCATATCATTATCTGAAAACTTTTCATTAATATATTCTTCTATATCAATATCTGTTGATGAATTTTCTATAGCTCCAAAAAACTGTAAATCATTGGTTATAACTTTTTGTGTTTCCTTATTTTTAATAATGTAATATATATCATATCCATTATAGTTGTTTTTATTGCTGAAAATATTGTAAGGTTCCTTAGGATTTAAAAATTCCGAACTAATTAGATATGTTGAAAAATAATCACTATATACTGTTTTCATAACCTCTGTAGCATCTTCTTCAAAATCTTTCATATAGAAATTTTCAGAATCAAATGTAGATTCCAATAAGGTTATTATCCTTGGAACTGTATTATTTTTATATCCGTTATAAAAGTCTACTCCTAAATATATCCCTACAAGGATAACAATAATAATTTCAATAAGCCAAATATTACTTAAATAATTTTTTATTTTACTTTTCAATTTTATATCCAATACCCCATACCACCTTAATATATTCTGGCTCCTTAGTATTTATTTCTATTTTTTCCCGTATTCTTCTTATATGAACAGTAACAGTATTTTCACTTTTATAAAATGGTTCATCCCATACTTTTTCATATATTTCTTTTATAGAGAATATTCTTCCTAAATTTGAAGCTAAAAGATACAGTATTTTATATTCAGTTGCTGTAACTTTTATTTCTTCACCTCTTAAAGTAATTTTTTTTGCCAATGTATCAATTTCTAAATCTCTAACCTTAACAATTCCTTTATCTTCAATATTTAGTGGTTTTTCATATCTTCTAAGTTGTGATTTAACTCTAGCTACAAGCTCTAAATTATTAAATGGCTTTGTCATATAATCATCTGCTCCCACATTTAAGCCTAATATTTTATCAGAATCCTCACCTTTTGCAGAAAGCATTATTATTGGTATATTATTTGTTTCTCTAATTTTTAAACAGGTTTTTATTCCATCTAATTTTGGCATCATAATATCTAATATTATTAAATGTACTTGAACAGTTTCTAAAATATCTAAAGCTTCTATACCATCTCCAGCTTTAATTACTTTTATACGCTCTCCTCTTAAATAAATTTCAACAGCGTCACGAATTTCCTTCTCATCGTCAACTACTAAAACATTATACATAATATATAACCCCCATAGGATTTAAGTTTATAATATATTTCTTTAATATTATTAAATCACATTTTCTATTCTTTTATATTAAAACTTTATTAAGTAATTTACTTTACTAATTCAATAAATCTACTATTATCTCTTACTGACGCAAAATCCGCTTCGTTTTTTGCTTCTTCTTTCACTGAATCTAAAACATTTTCTTTAGCTGCAATTTCAAATGCCTTTTTTAAATTGCTCTCAACTCCATCTATATCGCCGTTTCTTCCATAGATAGATGCTTTACCGTAATAACTCCATAAATAATCTTCTACTTGTAAAGCTTTATCATACCAGATTAATGCATTTTCATAATCATTGTATAATTCATAACACAAAGCTTTATTAAATCTAGCATATCCATAATCTTCTTTTATCTCTAGAGATTTATTTATATCTTGAAGGCCTTCATCATAATTTCCATTAAAAGCTTTTGCTATTCCTCTTATGTTATATGCTTTTTCGCTTTCTGGGAATTCAGTAATAATGTTGTTAGCAATTTCAATAGCTCCTTCATAATTCCCACCATGGAAATTGTCATAAGCCTCTTCATACATTTTATTTTCCTTTTCTGAACTAACATTATTTTCAGCTTTTATTTCTGTCTCTACTTTTTCTTCTTTTACTTTATCTTCAACTAAGGCAGTATCTTCTTTTGAATTATTTCTATTTTCCACTCCATAATTTATTATTACAAGAATAGCAATAATAATTAAAACAAATAATAAAATCAACTTATTTTTATTACTTCCAGGTAACTTTATATTTCTCATTTTTCCTACCTTTTTGCATATTTATCTAAATAATTTTTTTGTCCAACTTCGTATAAATTTGTACCTTCACTATCAATAATAACTACTAAAGGCATATCTTTAACTTCAATTTTTCTTATTGCTTCTGCACCTAAATCTTCATAAGCAACAATTTCAGAACTAATTATACTTTTACCTATTAATGCAGCAGCTCCCCCAATTGCTCCAAAATATACTCCTTTATTTCTTACAATTGCTTCTATTACCTCTTTACTTCTTGATCCCTTTCCAATCATTCCCCTAAGTCCTAAATCTAATAATCTTGGAGCATAGGGATCCATTCTATAGCTAGTAGTTGGTCCTGCTGACCCTATTACCTGATTTGGCTTTGCTGGACTTGGTCCAACATAATATATTGTTTCATCCTTTATATTAATGGGTAATTCTTTACCATCATCTAACAATTCTATTAATCTTTTATGAGCTGCATCTCTGCCTGTATATAAAACGCCAGATAATAATATAGTATCCCCTGCTTTTAATTCTTTAACCTTTTCTTCCGTAATTGGTGTAGTTATTTTAATCTCCATTTTTCTCCTCCTATATTATTGCTTCTTTATGCCTTGTAGCATGGCAATTTATATTCACAGCTACAGGAAGTCCTGCTATATGCGTTGGATAAGTTTCTATATTTAAACCTAATGCTGTAGTCTTTCCTCCAAACCCTTGAGGTCCAATTCCCAACTCATTTATCTTTATTAATAATTCTTCCTCAAGCTCTTCATAAAACTTGTTCTTATTTCTCACATCTATTGGTCTTAATAAAGCTTTTTTCGCTAAATAAGCCGCTTTATCGAAAGTACCACCAATTCCTACTCCTATTACCATTGGTGGACATGGATTAGGGCCTGCAAGTTTAACTGTTTCAATTATAAACTTTTTAACCCCTTCAATTCCATCTGCTGGTTTAAGCATACCAATTCTACTCATGTTCTCAGAGCCAAATCCTTTTGGTGCAACAGTTATTTTAACCTTATCCCCTTCTACAATATTGTAATAGACTATCGCTGGTGTATTATCCTTTGTATTTACTCTATCAATTGGATCTCTTACAACAGATTTCCGTAAATATCCTTCTTCATACCCTCTTCTAACTCCATTATTTATTGCCTCTTCTAATAATCCACCTTTAATATGAACATCTTGTCCTATTTCCAAAAATACACATGCCATTCCAGTATCTTGACACATAGGCATTTTTTCATTACTAGCAATTTCATCATTTATTATTATTTTATCTAAAATATCTTCAGCTATTTTATATGGTTCATTTTTCTTTGCCTTACATAATGCATCTTTTATGTCCTTACCAACAAAATAATTAGCCTCTATACACAAGTCTCTAACTTTATCCTCTATTATCTTAATTTCAATTTCTCTCAATATCTACACCTCCACAATTATAATTCTAGTTTATTGTTTTTTTTTATTTTTTACAAGACTTTTATCCTTGACAAAGTTCTTTACAATATAATAAAAAGCTTGCAAAAAACAAGCTTTTTATTATATTTCCCAGGCAATTTATTTTAATCTTCAAAATAACTATTAATTCCACCTTTAATTCCTTCAACAATTTTATCTTGATAATTATCACTCTTGAGATTTATTTCTTCTTCTGCATTAGATAAAAAACCACATTCTACTATTACGCATGCTCCTTCATAACCATCTCTTAATATTCTATACTGATCTCTTGCCGGTTTGGCTAATCTATTATTATTTTTATCAACAACATTTTTTAATGATTCTTGCATCTTTGTTGCTAATTTATTACTATTTTCATTATTTGAATACCAAACTTGTGCCCCTTTACATTTTTCCTTTGAAAATTTATTTTGATGTATTGAAATAAAAACATCACAATTAACTTCTTTCTTCATTTTACATCTTGCATCTAAATCTATTTTTTTTCTACTATCTAGTTCTTTATCATCTTCTCTTGTTAAATATACTTTATATCCTTCCTCTTCTAATATTTTTTTTAGCTTATGACTAATTGACAAATTAATATCCTTCTCTATAGTCCCATTTTTTGATTTTGCTCCACCATCAATTCCACCATGTCCTGGATCAATTAAAATAACTTTGCTTTGTTCTTCCTCCGCTTTAATCTTATTTGATACAACTACACAAAGAAATAGTTGAGATACAATAATAAAAATTAACATTCTTTTTAATTTCATTCTTATTCCTCCACATATATAATATAACTACATATTATTATGTGGATTATTTATTTAAATAATACAAAACCACTTATAAATTTTCATACTTTCTTATATAAGCATAAAAATATTACAAGTGGTTTTAAATTATATGTTATTTCGAATATGTTTCAATTACACTCTCAGCAATATTAGTTGCATGGTCACCTATTCTCTCAAAATTGCTTATTAAATCTAAGAAAATAGTTCCTGCATATGCACTACATCTACCTTCATATAATCTTTTTATATGTTTTTGTCTGCTCTTTTTTTCACAAACATCGATTCTTTCTTCAACTGGTCTTATACTTCTTGCTTTATCAACATCTTTATTTGTATAACATTCAATTGCAATATCTAAAGAAGTCATTGTATAATTATAAACTTCGTATAATTCTTCTATTGCTTCTTTACTATATGATACTTTACTTTTCATTTTTTCAATAGCTAATTCAGCTATATTTTTATCATGATCGCCTATTCTCTCTATATCTTTAATTACATTAAAAGTTGATGCTACAATATCAGACTCTTTATCTGAAATCTCCCTCTTGGATAATTGTACTAAAAAGTTTGTGATAGTTTCTTCAAGTATATTTATGGTTTTTTCATTTTCATATACTTTATTTATTAATTTCTCATCTTCATCTATAAATGACTTCATTGAAAGTTCAAGATTTTTCTTTGCTTTTTGAGCCATTCTTAAAGTCTCTTTCATTACTTGACCAGCAGCTATAACAGGTGTTTCAAGTAATCTATCATCTATATATTTTGGTCCTTCTTTTTCAATTTCATCTTCTCCAGGAATTATTTTATTAACAGCCATAATCAAATATTTTGAAAATGGTAATAATATTGCTGTATTTGCAATATTGAAAATTGTATGTGCATTTGCAATTTGTCTATTTACATCACCACTAGTTGCACTAACTACATCTCCTAATATAGATATAAATGGGAAGAATAAAATTGTTCCAGTAATATTAAATATAAGATGTAATGCTGCTGCCTTATGAGCAGTTTTGTTTGCACCAATACTTGCCAAAATTGCAGTAATACATGTACCAATATTACATCCAAATATTATAGGAAGAGCAGACCTTATGTCAATTGCTCCAGCAGTTGCAAGCACTACTAATATACCAGTTGTTGCAGAAGAGCTCTGCAATATAGCTGTTATAACAGTTCCAACTAATACTCCTATAATCCAATTGTCTCCTATAGAAATAATTATTTGTTTAAATATTTCTGTTTCAGTTAATGGCTTAACTGCACCGCTCATTAATCCCATTCCAGTAAATAGGATACCAAAGCCTAAAATAATATTTCCAATTTCTTTTCTTGTTTTTCCTTTTACAAACATTACCGTTGCGGCTCCAAAAAACACAAAAAGTGGTGCAATTTCATCTAACTTAAATGAAACCATTTGCGCTGTTATGGTTGTTCCTATATTGGCTCCCATTATTATTCCAGCAGCTTGAGTTAAATTCATAAGTCTTGCATTAACAAACCCAACTACCATTACTGTTGTTGCACTACTACTTTGAATTACCGCTGTAACTATTGCTCCAACCATTACTGATTTAATTGGATTACTTGTTACTTTTTCAAGTATCTTCTTTAGTCCTTCTCCTGCTGCATTTTCTAATCCATCACCCATTAGTTTCATACCATAGATAAAAAGCCCTAATCCACCCATTACTGTGATAATGGCCATAATCGTTGTTTCCAATGCATTTTCCCTCCGGATAAATATATAGTTTTTGTTTTCTAATGTATTTTCTTTAATCAGTCCTCACAATTATAGCAAATTTTATTCTAAACCTCAAATAGTTTATGTATTATATACGCTTCCTATTTATAGTTATTTTTACTTATTATTCTTTATTTTTGTTAATATTCTATTAACCATCATTATCAAGTGGTATTATAAATATGTGATGGTCTAATATGATAAACTTTAACATAAAAATTTAAATATCAAAGGAGATAACATATGATTTCTATATATGATTGGTTTGGATACGAATTACCCATAAGAGAACGATATAAGCTAATAAAGCATGTTGGTTTTGATGGTGTTTTATTATGGTGGAGCAATGGTTTTGGAAGGGGCGATTACCGTAGTGGTGCAAAATTTGCACGAGAAGAAGGACTTATTATAGAAAATATACACGCACCAGTTCAAAACCAAAATGACCTATGGCTTGACAATTTGAATGGTGAAGAATTATTTTCTTGCTACCTGCAATGTGTGGGAGATTGTGCTGAATTGGAAATTCCTACAATGGTTGTACATCTTCCAGAGGAAAACTATATTCACAATGAATTAGGTCTTTACAGAATAAAAAGAATTGCTGAAAAAGCTGAACAGCTCGGCATCAATGTGGCAATGGAGAATGTAAGAAATCTTACCAATTTAACATTTGTATTGGACCAAATAGATTCAAAATGTATGGGATTTTGCTATGATTGTTGTCATCATCAGAATTATAATTCTGATGTGGATTTGTTGTCTATATATGGTGACAGATTAATGGCTCTGCATTTACATGATAATGGTGGAAACCGTCATCAACATCAACTTCCATTTGACGGAAAAATAAATTGGGATGCCACGATGAAAAGTATAGCACAAACTGGCTATGTTGGTTCTACTGCATTAGAACCTATGAATTGGGATTATACTGATTGGACAGCAGAAAAATTTTTAAATAAAGCGTTTGAAAAGGCAAAGAAATTAGAAATACTAAGAAAAATTGCCTATTGAATTTGTTTTACAGTTGTCAATTTTAGTTTCCTAATAATAAATCCCACAAACACAATGTTTGTGGGATTTCTGCATAGAACAAAACTATCTCTTTGAGAATTTGAAACTGAATAATATCAACGTTTATTATACTATTTGTCAGTTACTTGTTAGTTACAGAAAACATTATATAAATTCTTAAATGAAATTTTCCTACATTATATATAGGCTTTTATTTTATAAAAACTATATAAAAAGGATAACACTATTTAGTGCTATCCTTTTTTTCATCTATAACCTTATCTTGTAGTTTATTATAATTCTTTAATGTAAAGTTTAATAGTAATAAAGCTATTACTGCTGGAAACCCCACAACTGATACTGCTGATATTATATCTTGCATTAACATACCTCCACGAAATCACTTCATATAAGATATATGTAGATTTGGAGTAGTCTTTACTAGTGAATAAAAAAAGCTAGTAAATAAGATATACTTACCTACTAGCAATAATTTTTTATAGTATATATTTTTGAATAAGATATATGTTACATAATTTATCAATAGTATTTTAATATATTATTCTTCTCGCATGCCATACATTTCCTATTGGTGCTATTCTAACAACATCTCCAGTTTGAGGTGCATGAATAACTTGTCCATTTCCAATATATATTTGCACATGGTCAGCATGAGGGAAAATTAAATCACCAGGTTGAAGAGCATTTGCTGAAACTTCAATCCCTTGATTTACCTGAGTATATGTTGTCCTAGTTATGCCAATTCCTAACGCTTCTCTATAAACATATTGAGTAAATCCAGAGCAATCAAAAGTATTTGGTCCAGTTGCACCCCATACATATGTTTTTCCTAAATGCTTTAATGCCTCATCAACAATTTTTTGTTGATTAGTAATTTCAATAGGCTGACGTCCTGAAAAGTATGCTGATAATGACGTGCTTGCTAATAAATCTCTACTACTGTTATAGTAGGTTGGTCCTGCATTAACCCAACCATAATATCCATTTGGAGTCCTAACTTTCCACCATCCGTCTACTCCACCTGATACTACTTCTATTTTTTCATCTTTAGAATATGTATATGCAATTCCAGCTTCATTTACTTGCATCTGCTTATTTACAACCAAATAAATCGGAAATACACTCTGATTACTATCATAATATGATGTTGGTCCTGCATTACACCAAGCAAGCTTTCCACCTTCGGCAATCATCCACCATCCATCTCTTCCATCAATAGCTTTTATGTTTTCTCCCACGTTAACTGTTTTTACTACTTGTAAAGGAGTATGCTGTCCAATAAAGTAAGCTGATATGTCTTGACTAGCAACAAGTTGTCCACTTGAATTGTAATAAGTTGGTCCTGCATTAACCCAACCATAAAAGCCATCTGGAGTCTTAACTTTCCACCATCCGTCTACTCCACCTGATACAGTTTGTATTGCTTGTCCTTTTTTATAATTATATACTGTCTGTACTTCATATGCTGGCATATCTTTTTCTATTCTTAGTTTAATTGGAAATACACTTTCATTACTATCCCAATATGTTGTTGGTCCTGCATTTATCCATGCAAGTTTTCCATTCTCAGCAATCATCCACCATCCATTTTTACCATCAATAGCGGTTACTTGTTCTCCAACTCTAACTGTTTTTACCAACTCCCCAAATTGTGGTGCATCTTCTTCAGAAGCACTTGCTTTAATTGTAGGAACTACCAATATAGTTGCGATTATAACTAATGATATTAATATTTTTTTGTATAAATTTTTCATACTTCCACTCCTTTTTATTAGATGATATTGAATAGTTATTCAATATTATTTTACAATAAGAATTACTTTAAATCCTTTTTATGTATAAAAAGGATGTTTTTCTACATAAAATGCTACTCTAATCCTAATAACTTTCTCCAGGAGTTAATCCCAACTATCCCATCCACTACTAACACATTGTTCTTTTGAAATAATTCTACAGCTTTTTTAGTATTAGGACCAAATATCCCATCTGCAATAATCCCAAGCTTTTCTTGAAGTAATTTAGTAATATTCCCTTGAGCACCTATCTTAAGTAGAGGGCATGATCCTAAAGTTTTAGGTCCTGCTATACCATCAACATCAATTGCACCAAATCCTTGTAAATTTATTTCCTTTTGTAATCTTGAAACCCAATTGTCATTTTGGATTACTTGTGTAGTTGTTGTACTGTTTTTTATTGATGTGTTTATTGCATCGCATAATGCATCAACTATTGCTTTTCCTATAGCTTCACACCCAACATTTAAATAATTATTAGCGTCCTCTGTATCTACAAAACACACCTCAATTAGCATAGCTTTTGCTTTAGTTTTTCTAACTACATACAAACCTGTTCCTGCTTTTACACCTCTATTATTAAAACCTAGCTTTGAAATATTATTACATACATCTAATGCATCTTGATATTGCCTTCCTTCATATGTATATACTTCTACACCTTTTCCACCACCAGCGTTAAAATGTATTGCTATAAACCAATCCAAATCTTCTCTATTTGCCTGGTCTACTACTTTGCATAAACTTTCATTTACTGTATTAGCATAATCTATAGTACAATTAATAGTTTCATGCCCTCTTTCCGATAATAATCTTCTTACTACTGCTCCAACTTTTCTAGTTTGTTCAGATTCATTTATAATTCCTATAGCTCCTGAACCAACTCCACTTATTGTATGTCCCTCATTTACACCTATTTTCATATTATCATTCCTTTCTCTTAAAAAAATTAAAGTAAAGCCTAAGCTCTACTCTGTTTTATTTCCTAATACATTTCTAAAAGCTTCATACAATCCTGTACTTGCTAACCCACTAAACATTCCTCCTAATAATACGGTAATATTAAATGTGCCCTCATTAATTACATTCGCTCCAATGCCTATTACAGCCATTATAAGAGGTATATACTTATTAGGTATAAATGTAAGAGAAGTCTTAATAATATATCCTATACATAGACATACACCAACCACAATTAATACTAAGTATTCATTTAAAAAATTAATATCCATTTTACATTCCTTCTTTCTCTAAATTATCTATTCTTTTATGTGCACTTTTAGCGCTTTCTTCTACTCTTGTAACCCTTGTGATTACTTCCTCAACCTTCCTGTCTTGAGCCTTCATATCTAGTCTTATATCGTCTACGCCCTTGCTTATATACTCTAATTTAGCAACTGTAAAAGCATTCTCTTTTGTCTCTGCCCTTATACTGTTGTCTTTATTTTTTTGAAATGTAAGATAGCTTATGATAACTCCTACCAATGTACAAGCTAATGCGATACTTATTGTTTCCATTCTTTTTTACCTTCTTTCTTTTAAATATAAAAAAGAGACTAGCCTTAACTAATCTCTTTAATTCCTGTGACATTAATTTGAGTAAATTGATAAGTTGCACTATAGGTATTTTCAGCATGCCCCTCAGCAAATAATTGAAAATACTCACCTTTTTCCATATAAATTGTTCTAGTTGCTATTGCGTATCCTGCCATACCTCCGTATGTGCTTATTCTCGTCATTCCTATTTTTGCAACTAGAATCGCAGATCCATTTACATCATTTTTAAAATGATGTAAATAAGAAATACTATGAAAATAACTTGGGCTACTGACTGAAGGGTTACAATAGCTATGAATAGACACTTTAAAATAGCCAGTGTACGGTGCGGTAAATTGGTAATTGCTACTACTAGAACTATAACAACTTTTCAATTTTAAATTCTTCTTGCTTGTATCTTCCTTGAATATATTAACTTGAGAAGTTGTTAATGCATCACTCTGCAAACAATTCAGACTCAATATCAGTTCTTCCTTTATATCATCATCCCTAGCACTTGAATTTTCTGACTGTATATTTCTTCCGATTTCCTCAAAGTAAGAACCCATATTTTTTATAGTTATGCTATCATATGCTTTTAACGTTATTGATGTTTTTAGTTTTCCGTTTTTATCATAAGTTGGTCTTAATCTAAATGCGTTAGTACTTGTTCCATTATTAAGAATTAAATTGGTATCATTCGCATTTAATAGTGTTATAACATCTCCATTACAAGTATTTGTAATAGCAGTTAATGTCGCACTTTCTGTTAGAGAGAATACAAGAGTGTCACTTAATTCACCTAACAGATTTAAATCTAACGAAACTTTTGTTAAATCTGTTACACCCATTTTTACAAGTTTATTATTTGTTATTTTTCCGCTTCGCCCACTTCTAGGCACTACACAATTAGTATCTGAAACTTTAACGGGGTATGTCACATCATAATAATTGGATGTCCCAACTCTAGCTGCATTTGTCGCAAAGATTGCATAGTCTCTAACTTCTGCAATGCCATTTTTAGCATCATAAGGTGATATTGATGTTAGGAATGTATTTGCGTCTGCATTACCTCCATTCAAATACACCCCGTTGTTAATTCCGTTATATAGGCGGAACGAAACACTACTATTGGATAAAATATTATTTGGTCCATTTAGAGATAGCCCAAACGTTTTTGTTCCATCAGCTTTATCTGTACTTACAATATGATCAAACTTACATGCATCTATTATTACAGATGCATTTGACCTTAGGAATAATGCTTCTTGTGCTACAGTAAAGTCGCAACAAACAAATTTCGTAACTTGGCTAAATCTTGTATTAAGTTGTAAAACTGAAGCCTCTATCTCTATAAAGTGATATGGCATAAAATATTGTCCATACTTAGCTCTATAGTCTTCAAATCCGATTGGTGAGAATACATCTGATGTAAAAGAAATCTCTACTGCTTTATTTGTTATTAAAATTGATGGGTATGTGTTATTTAATGGATCACTTTTACCTTGTTCCCACTTACCACCAATAAATTTTATATGCCTACACTTATCAAGTTTCATCATGAAAGGCATGCTCTCCATATGCAACCCATAAATGTTCCAAGCGTTTGTAGCCCAACCATCATAACTACCTGTTAATGTTAATCCGTATCTTAGTTCATATAATGTATTACCTTCTGTATCTGTTTTTATAGTTCCATCCTCATTTAGTTGCTCTATGCTACTTGCAGAACCACACCTAAAAATATCCATTCCAAAAACATTTGTATCGAAGGCATCATCTGCAATTAAACCACTTCCTAGCCATTCTCGGAATAGTAAATTTTCGTATTTGGCGACCATTCCTGTTTTGATCAAACTCACTCCATTGTGCTTTTGATACCTTCCATGAAAACATAAATTTCTCAAATGATGTCCTGGAAGTCTTCCTTGATAATTGTCAGTTCCAGTATCTTTGTTTAGGAATGTTATAAAATCTGTCCTACTCTCTACTGGTGATACATCATATAAAACCGTACCACCCATGTAGTTAGTTAGATTTCCTATACCATCAGATTTACAAGGTACCCCCTCCATATAAATACTTGCATTTATAGTAATACCATTAAGCAGTGGAAAAATACCTTGTGGAAAATTCAATTTAGTTAATGTTCTTGCAAATAGCGAACTTGTCTTAACATAAGAAATTAAAGCATTTAATGCTGAAGTATTAATTGCTGCTATAGCTTGCAAATCTGTTTCACTGATTGCTGTAATATCAGTAACCCTTTGCATAGGTGTCAGCCCTGCAGGTGGATATAGTACATTTATGCCTCTAGAAAGCATATCTTCCTCTATATTATTTAATCTCAAGCCCAAATTTGTAAAAGTTAATCCTTTAATTGAACTGACTCTACCATCTACAATTTCCACATTGGATGGGTTCGCATCTGTAATATTTTTAATCTGTACATCCCATCTGTTTTTTAAAGCTTCCTGACTTGTATTTAATTCATTTTGCTTTGTTTCTACATTTTTCTGTCTAAAAGTTGTATTTTCAGCTTCTTTATTAATTGCTTCTATTCCATTTATTATAGATTCTCTTACTTCTTCACCATAAACTGCAGTTTTTATCAAGTTTATGGATTGTTCTATATCTGCCATTTTTTAAGCACCTCCTAATTGTATTCCTGATATATGTACTTTTAGGCTTTCTGTTGCAGTAGCCTTCAGTATATTACATACTATGGCTTTATCTAATATTAGTGTGCTTTTTGCTTCTACATCAAATAAAAAAACAGTACCATCTATATTAAATGTTACTGTTTGCTTAGTTTCTGTATTATTTCCTATTAGAATAGTTTTTAGAACTGCTCCATTTGTTAAGTTTATTAATTCTATCTCTGTATTATTAACTGTTCCTGCATAGAGCCTTTTAATCTCATCCATTATTACACCCCCATTATTATATACTTTTGTTGTTTATTAATATCATCCTTTGTTGTCTTTATCTCATTTTGTGTTAAATTAACCTTATTATCAACTATATTTATATCCTGCTTTAATTCATTTTTAAGCGAATCTTTATTAATATTAATACTATTAATTAATATTTTACTTTCTTTAATAGATTTTTCTGTTAAACCAATTATTATATCTCCAAGCTCAATCTTGTCATTTGCTGGATTTTCTAAGTCTAATGTTAACTTATTTATTAAAAAATTATGATCTAATTTGTGAGGCTTACTTACCACTCTAATTAAATCACCTAATTTTATTTCTTCTATTTTTATATCAATATAAGATAAATCTATTGCACTTAAAGTTATCGTTAAGGCAGTATTAATTATATTATTTAAATAATTATTTGCTTTAGTAAGCAAATTAGAAGATACAGTCACATCATCAAATGATACTGTATCCCATATCCAGCCATACAAATTTACAGCTGTTTGATTATAAATATAATCCAAATTATTATTAACATCAGATATCGTAATTTTGTCTTTTCCAAGCGGAATTATTGCTGTTTTTATATCAGCACCATTTAAATATTGTGTTATATCTAATAAATTTTTTCCGAATCTAATTACCTGTGAATTTAATTTATCTAGAGTACTTATATAATCTAAATATCTATTATTATCCTCATACCTGACTTTTAAATATCCTCCAAGTCTATCAATTAATTTATCATTTATTTCATCAAGTGTTTTAGGATAATTTTCATTTAACCTATATAAGCTGTTATTGTTGTCAGAAACAGTTACATTCCCTAATTTAAATTGTTTCTGTATCTCAACTTGTGAATTGTGATTATTAATTAAGAACTGTAAATAGTCTCTCACTGACATATTATGAAGTTCGTACGGTCTTATAATACTATCAATTAAATATGCAAGTTCTCCCTCACATACTACCTTTCCTTTATTGTAAAAATCACTCTCATTATTTAAAGCTCTTCCTTCAAATATCTTACTGCCATTTTTAAAAACTCTAATAACCGACTTTAAAAGATTTATTTTTGTAGGATTAGTAGGAGGCATTATAAATGTAAGAGACCCACTTTTATTTAACTCTAATGATAGCTTAGGATTAATTACTTTTCTGTCTTCTACTCTTAAATCATGTAATATTTTATCATCACAAGTTATCTGATACATTATAAGCTACCTCCTCTATATTCAATACTAACTATTCCAGTTCCAATTATAGTAACAATATTTTCACCTTCTGAAAATAATATATCAATTATTTGTGATTTTCCTGGATATAATTCATAGTATTGGCCATTATAATATATTTGCATTGCTTCACTTGAAGTAAAAATTGGTATAACCTTTTTTCTTCTTCCTGGAATAATAATCACTTTTCTACCTTTTACCTCTACATTTTTGTAATTTCTAATTATTCCATTATTAAAATTAAAACTATCCCACATCCATTCTTCTGTACTATCATTAATTTCATACTTATAAGGATTCACATCTATATTTATGACTATTGTCCCCGTGCTCTTATCAGTTTTCCCTTGATCTACTTCAACTCTTCCAATATAATAAAAGCTTTTATCACTATCTAAAACTATTTTCATATGCTTACCATGACAATAATTTGTTATTTTACTTAAAGTATTAAAGAAATTTTTTATACTCTTTACATACACAAATTCAAATGAACCTTTTCTATTTTCATAATTTACTTCTCCAAATATTTCTGTTAAATCAAGAACCCCATCCGATCCTGGTATATCTATCGTGTTAGTTTTTACACTAGGCAGGGAAATATTTTTTTCTACAAGATATAAACCCCAATCATTATATGAATGTTTATCTCCAAATGTTATTCCTTGCATATCAATTTCCCCTACCTTTCATGTCTTTTTTATCTCCTAAGCCTCTATCTATATCATCAATAAGCTCACCAACCAAAACTCCGTTATTTAAGACTATTTGTTGATTTTGAGGTAAATACATTACCAATAAATTAAATATTTTTTCTATTATTATAGATAATTTTGAATTTTCTTCTGATACAGCTTGTCTTATATATCCTAGCAATACACTTATCGGTGCTACTGCTTCAGGTCCAGCTTCTCCGCCAACCATCGCATTATTTCCATTCATTCCAAATAAAGTAGGACTATTTAAAATACCACCTTTTACATACCATTCAACTCCTATACTTGGTATACCTTCATCTATCCAACTTACAGGATTCAAACTACCATCTAAAGTAAAGTGTGGTAATTTGAAATATGACTTTATCGTTGACCAGACACCACTTATTACATCACTTACTTTTGAAAATAAACCACTTGCAGCATTCGTTATACCTGAACCAATACTACTTAATATATCAGTTCCTATGCTAAACCAACTAACATTAGTAAATGCTGAAAATATAGCACTTATTATCTGTGGAATTGCAGCTATAAGCTGTGGTATTGCTTGTATCAATCCACTTATAATTCCAATTAATATTTGTATTCCTGCTTGAATTATTGTAGGTAAATTTTCAATTAATATAGTCATTACTGTATTAATAATTGTTGGTATCATTGCAATCAATGTAGGTAATGCTTCAACTAATCCATTTATTAATGCTAGTAATATTTGAACTCCTGCTTGTATTATGGTTGGCAAATTTTCAATTAAAATAGTTACTAAAGTTTCAATTAGAACTGGCAATTGCTCTAATAGCAATGGTAATGCCTCTAATATTCCTTCTGTTAATCCTTGTATTATTTGTATCCCTACTTCTATTAATAATGGCAAATTTTCAATCAATATTTGAACTATATCAAGTAATGCTTGTATTATCAAAGGTATTAATGTTGGTAACATTTCTGATATTCCTTGTATAAGCGATGTTATTATTATAATTCCAAGTTCGATTATTTTTGGAAGTAATGCTATTATTGCACTAACAACTGTATATATTATTTGTGATGCTCCATCTAGTATTAATGGCATGCTTTGTTGTAATCCACCTATTAAAGAATCTAATATTTGAACTCCAACCCCAGTTAATTGATTTACATTGCCTAAAATAACATTAACTATGTTAGGTAATATATTATTAAGTTCGCTTAATAGACCATCAATACCACCTTTTTCAAAAGCATTTCCTAATTGTCCTATACTTGTAGTCGCAAGATTTGCTAAATCATTCATAGTTGGTAATAATGTTTTCCCAATAGGTATTAATAAAGAAGTTTGTAATTTCCTTCCTACACCTGCAATCGCAGACTTAAGATCATTATATTTTATTTTATTCAATTCATTTGCACTTTCATATGTTTTATCAAAGTAATCATTTGCTGTTGAAAGACTTGTAACCACTTGCGGACCTAAATCTTCCCACATTGTTCCAAATAAATTAACACCAGCTGTACTTTGTGCAACAGGATCATCAATACTGGCCAATCCTTTAATAACTTGATTAAAAGCTTCTTTAGCTTCATCTCCACCATTTGCAAACTTTTTAGCCATTTCATCAGCATTTAATCCCAATGCCTGAAACCCTGATGCTGTTGTTTTACTACCATCAATTGCTCTAATACTGAACTCCTTGACTGCATCTCCAACTTTATCTAAGTTAAAAGCTCCTGCTTGAGTTCCTGAATCTAAAATAGAAAACATATCTTCTACATTAAGCCCTAATTTTGAAAATTGAACTGAATATTCATTAATAGTATCTATGAATTCTCCAGAATAATTTAATCCTTGTTGTTGCCCTTGTACTAGCATATTGAAAGCCTCTTCTGTACTAACTCCAAAGTTATCCATAAGTGCTTTTGCGGCTCTCGTACTTTCATTTACTCCCACATCAAAAGTATCTCTAAATCCAATTGCATATTCTGATGCATTTTGTAATTCCTGCCCAGATAGCCACAAATTTGTTCTAACTGTTGAAATTGAATTAGCTACATCATCAAAACTCTCTCCGAAATTATTTCCATAGACACCTTTAACTATATCGCCAAGTTCTTGCATTTCTTTATTTGTTACACCAGTTGATACCTGAAGCTGATTTAATGATTGTTGATAATCATCAGCTCCTTTTACTGCAATTGTTCCTAATGCTAGTGCTGCTGTACTTGCTGCAGTAACTAATCCTGCTCCCCATTTTGCAGCAGTTCCTACTCCTGATACAAATTTACTAGCAAGACTATCTGCATGAGATTCGGTTTTTGCAATACTGTTATTTGCCTCATCATTATTAATCATAATCGAACCAAATAACTTAAATATTTCTAATGCCAACTTTAACACCCCCTCTCAAAATTCATACTTAGTATTTTTTTTACTTTATCTTCAATTTGAGATACAGTTAATTTTTCTGTTTTATTATTTTTCTTTACTTTAAGACTATTTTTAAACTCATCAAAACTTATGAAATTATCTTTAGTCATGTACTTATATTTTTCTAAATATAAATCCCATAGCTTTTCATCTTTTTCAACTTCAATAGCCTTAAATAAAAATGCTATTCCATCATAAAATTCTAAATTTAAAATATATTCAATATTGCTATATTTACGTAATAAAAGCTCCTCAATTTCAACTATTTTATCAATCGAGCAGCTTTGTATAAAAAATCTTTCCACTTTTGTATATCTGCAATTTCATATATTTTTTCACATAAATCAATTGGATCCATGTCTCCTACTTCATCTTTTTCAACTTCAAGTGGTCCTGATAAGAATTCATATAATTTTAATTCAATATTTTTATCAATTGCCTTTTCAAATAAAGAAAATACCATATCAAAACCTACACTTTTAGTATTATCTTCAGTTTTACTTTCAGTTTCCTCTTCAATTTTTTGTGTTGATGTCATTTTTAATGCTGCATTTTTAATTTCATCTTTTATATCTAATTCTTTAATTAATCTAACCGCATTAAACATATCCCTTGTATTTAAATTTCTCATATTTACCTCCAAAATTTAAAAAGGTGTCCTTTACGAACACCTTAATTATTATTCACCTATAATATAAGTTTCTGTCATGGTGTAACTATCAGTTTCACCAGTCTTAAATGCTTTTGCTTTAAGAATTGTATTATTACTTATTGTAATTGTTGTATTGTATCTTGTATCGCTTATAGTTGGTTCAAAACCATTAGTTGTGTAATATATTTCTGCTCCAGTAGTTCCACATGTCAATTCGACAGATTGCTCTGTAGCATATTTGCCACCTTTTACACTAACTATTGGTGTTAATATATTAGCTTTCTTAGGATAATATATTGCAAATGGTGGGCTATCTAAATCATCTTCAGTATAGTGGCCATATACTGTTACTGCTAACACTGCTTCCTTTTTGTCTTCTGTCTTTAAATCTAACCCATCAGTAGATAATGCATTAAATACCTGAATAATAACAGGCTCTTTGCTTCCAGTTATGGACCCTATATAAGTTATGTTATCCAAATAATGACTATCAGTAATTTCATTATTACCTTTTATTATGTGATAAGTTCCATTTGATGTGCTATCTATTTCAGCAACGCCTAAACTCATTCTTAAACTTTCTTGAGTTGTTTCTAAGAGATTCATTGCCAATGAAACTTCCCAGCTATCAATAACTTCTAATCCTTTTGCTTTACCTGCTACTCCATCGACCTCTATTTGACGAATTTCTGCAGTAGCCTTAAATTCTCCACCGCCTTGTGTAGCTCCAATTAGTTTACCTGCTGATTTTGCACTTTCATATGTATCAACACCAACAATAAAGTTCTTGAAAAATGCACCTGCTCCTGTTAATAAATGCTCTTTAGTTTGTGTTGTAAATCCGCTTTTTGCTTTTCCCACGATTTATCGCTCCTTTCCATAATACCTTATTTCAAATGACATATTCATCCTTTGTATATCCTTATCATCATCATCAACCCATTTTCTATCCTCATTGTAATAAAGAACAAATGAATGATTTTCATTATTTACAATTTCATCCTTTAAGTTTTCAATGTTATCTGCTAGTTCTTCAATCCTTGTTGTACTATCAGCCTTATCCCAAATGTCTATATTTAATACCTTTGCCTCATAAATATCTTCAATTGTATAAACTACATGAGGATACATTGCTTTTGTATCTGCTCTTCTGCAATAAATGTTATTATTTGTTGTTTTAAGCAATTTGACTATGTCTTTTCTTAATTCGATAGTTTTAGTTGCCATTAGAACCACCTTCATACTCTTCTTCATTTATTAATCCTAAAGCCCTATTTTCATCCTCTATTGCACTTAAATATTTCCCTTGAATTATTCTTATTTGTTCAATGTTTTCACTTACTGTCTTTTGTAATAATCCAAGTTTATTTTGTTTACTTGAGCCTAGCTCTTGGAACCCTCCATAGAATGCAAAAGGTTTTATTCCGACTTGTAAATCAGGATTTTTTTGTTTCCCTCTAACCCAATATTGAGTATATTTACCTACCTTACCTTTTTTTCTTTTAAATAATCCATAATATTTTTTTCTAAATTTATTACAAATTAATTTACCAGTATCTCTTAATGCAGCTCTAGTTAATTCTTTAAGTGTATATTGAATTCTATCTACATTTGAAATGTATTCAACATTTCCTTTTTTAATTTTTATAACGCTTTTAGGTATTCCCATTGTCAACACCCCTTGTTAATATTAATTCAATTAAGCCATCTCCTTTATCATAAGTCCTTAGTATCTTGTATCTAATATTATTTAATTCAGCAAATACTTCGTCAGCATATTCAAATGCTCTAATAATAACAGATATTTCAGGTTTTGCACCTATTGCTTGTGCCTGGTAAAATTCACTTTGCCTTATAGAATTAATATCACAGTATACTTTTCTCTTAATTTCAGATTTAATTATATCTCCAACATCGTCATCAGTTTTACTTGATATTGAAATTAAATATAACGGATTAATAAATTGCATAGTATCACCTTCTACAAATTTGCATTGCAAGTATATTGAAGGCTGGAGAAAACTTTGTCTCCCCAGCCTTATTATTTAATAGATCATTAACTCCTATTGTGATACACCCTATTATGTCATTAGTTAACTCTCTATCTTCTACAATATCTGCACCTCCATTTTTTAAATATGTTTTAACTGCATTAATTTTTAATTCTATACTTTTATTAATCATCTCATCATCAACTGTTATACCAAGTGCTGTTTTAACATCAGATAATAAAGTATCCATAATTTATACCTATGCTGTTGCTTTCTTTTTAACGTAAACTAAACCACCTGCACCTACTAATTTACCAGTTGAATCAGTACCAATTGCCATCTTACCATCTGCAATCATTAATGCTTTATGCTTCCACTTATTTGTATCTTCATCAAAATACTTTTTGTAGTACATAGATAAGTTAGAATTTAATAAGTATTCCTCTAAATTAACAATTAGAGCAACAATATCTCCTTCTTCAGCTGTATCATAGCTAGCAATTTTATCAGAAATTAGTACTTCTCTACCATTAAGTATTTTTCTTCCCTTTTCATCAAGTCTTCCAAGTCCTATTTTTTGTCCTGTTGTTGATGTCATACCATTAACATACATTTCCCATGTCTTTTTATTCATAATATATACTAATGGATCCTCATCATAAGCTTCACCAATTGCAGCTTCTACTTGAGCCCATCCTTTTACTGTACCAATTTGTGCAGTAGTTAATTCAACAACTTGTTCAGTTGGTAGAGTATATTGTGTTATTCCTAAAGGTTGTCCGCTTCCTGAACCATTAATTATTGCTGTTTCAATTGCCTTAATCATTGCTTTCTTTAATTGCTTAACAACAGTTGCTTCAAATATTGATAATGTAACAGTTGCTGTTAATAAACCAATTGCAACTTTAGCTTCTAATACATGATATCCAAAGCTAACTTTTGCTGACATTTTAGCTTTTTGTTCATCTGAATCTACTGTTTCACTTGATAACCATTTAGCTTCAGGAATAATTTCACTTATCGGGATATCAACTCCACCTTGGAATTGAGTTTGAGTTATTTTGGCTAAAATTTTACCATCTACAGTTAAATCTTCAATAACTTTATTCATAATTGTAGTTGGAATTACTGCAGCTACATCTGTTACAACTGTTAATGCATCTGCTCTTTGTTCAGTGCCTCTATATTGTTCAGGAATAGGTGTACCGTTTACTACGTAATTTCTAAATGCTTTTCTGTATTCTAAAGAAGAATACACATCTTCTTCACTATTTTCATTTATACTTCCTTGATTTTCACTTCTTTTGTATGTTCCTAAAGGATTAAATTCTCCTCCTATTTGTTCTGGATCTGAGCCAAAACTTCTTGTTGCTGGATCTTCATCATTATTATTTGCTTGAATTTTTTCTTCTAAAGTTTTAATTTCTAAGTCTACTTTTCTAATATCAAGTTCAATTTTATCAAGTTCATCATTTGTTGCTGCAACCTTGATACTTTCATATAATGCTTTTCTCTTTTCCTGAGCTTTTTTTAATAATTCTAATAAATTCATATTTTACATCTCTCCTCTTTTTTGATATTGTAATTCTAACTTTCTTTTATGCAAGTCTAAGCTATCCAGCTGTTTTAAATTATTCTCCAACAATTCAAAACTTCTAGCATAAACAGAAGTTGTATCATAAAACGGGGTATCCACCACGCTTACATCATATAATTTATTTATATTTGTCACTTCTCTTAATGTCTCTGACTCTCCATAAGACCATGTATCTCCTTTATCAGCTACAGTAAATGCAAAAGACATCTTATCAATCAACCCTTCCTGAATTGATTTATAGATGTCTCTGTTACTTTGTGTATCAATTAGTTCTGCTCTTATTTTAAGTCCTACATCATCTTTTATTAGTTGTAAACTATTATTTCTAGTCCTTGCCATTATGCACCAAGTGTCATTATGATTATATCTAAGTGGCACATCTTTCATATCTGTTGTATCTAATGCACCTCTTTTAATAACTTCTGTAAATTTATAATTCCCATATTCATGCGTAGCTGGTTGATCATAAGTAATTGCATAACCTTCAATAATCATTTTACCATCATCATTATCTATTGCCCTTATTTCAATAAATCTTTTTTCACTTAAATTTTTCGCCTTACTCAACTGGCTCACTTCCTTTCGCTTTTTTTGTTGAATTTGCTAATTGGTACTGATCAGCTATATCCCTATTAATATAATTTAAAGACATATGCCTTACATCCCCACCTTCAAATGGTGGATATCCAAATGCAGCTAAAACTTCATTATCTGTAATTGTTCCAAGCCTGGTTAATATATCAACGGCATTAATTTTGTTAGCAGTATTCATATACATTAAACCTTGTTGATAGAATATTATTTCATTACCAACATCAAGTTCTCTATCAGTGAATAAAACTTTAGTAAATGCTCTCCCAAGTCCAATAATCATTGGCTCTAACTTCTTTTCAAAATATGCTTGGTAATCTTCTTCTGTAAAATCACCATTAAATATCTTTATAGATACACCATAATTTGCTAATATTCTTTTATCTATAAATTCCATAGTGTCTTTATCTATCATTTTAGGATCTAAATTTATTGGAATGTAATCTCCCTTAATATCCATTGGTAAAATTCCACTTTCAGAATTTTTCATTTTCTCTTCAAATGCAATTCTTTTCTTTTCCTGTTCTTCATCATCGAGCATAGTATTAATTTTCATTATACCTTTTACTGATAGCGATGCTTTAATTCCCTTCTTCATTCCTTGCATAATATAATCATTCGTTTCAAGTAACTTTAATAATGCATCATTATTAGCTTGTCCATTAATATCACCACCTGCAAAATCATTAGAACCAAAATCCTTTCTCCAATGAATAATATCTTTATATGGCAATGTAACCTCATCACCTTGAGTAAATGTAAATTTAATGTATAACTCTCCTTTTGCATCTTCTTGAAATTCTGCTTCAATTGGATTTAGTGGCCACAATCCTGTATATTCCCTTTTATATTTACTTTTTCCTAATTTAATTATGTTATAAGATGGATAGATAAAAACATTCTTATTAATTTCCCTTAAATAAACTATTTTTTCTAAAAAATCAGTAGTTGTCATTAATGGATTAGGTCCATATTTTAAAAGTTTATTAATATTGTCATTTATTACACTTTGAAGTCCAGTATTAGGATCTATCCTTATATGTTTCGGATTCAACTTACTTATATCATCTTGAATACATCTAATAGCACCTTGAACAATGTCACTTGCATATACATTATTACCAAATTGAGTAAATACTGGTGTATACCCATTCATCATTTTTGCATAAGTATGATTCTTAACCTTTTCTTTGACCTTTCCTAGTATATTAAATATTCCCATACTTTAATAATCACCTCCTATTCACGATTTCCATATATTCATTCCTGTATCTATCTAAAGTTTCATAACAAATAAGCATTGTTACTGCTCCATCAATTTTCTTTTCAGGAGAACCCTTTACTTTTATAGGCATCCTTTTTGTTCCTTCTGAATTCCATTTTGTCATAACATTCTCTAAACAAAATTTATCTATAGGATTTTGATTATAATTAAGCATATTTTTTTCTAAATCTTTTTCAAGACTATTCATAGCATTTGATAAATCATACCCTTGTCCGATTCTCTCTAAATCAAAACCATAATCTTTCATTTCGTTACAAAATGCCTTAGCTTGCCATTTATCATAACCAGTATAAAGACATCTAATTTTATATTTTTTAAAAAGACTAACAAACCAAGCAACTACGTCTGATTGATTTACTTCATTATCGTCACAAATATATAAATATCCTTCCTTTTCCCACTTTAAAAACTTTTCCTTATCATTCTTTTCAAGCTCATCAAGTTTTGATTTAGGAATAAAATACATACTCATTGTATATTTCATTTTAGTATGAGGATTAACTATTAATACTCTTCCGTTAGTTAAATCACCAGTTTCAGATAAATCTGCTGCACCTATAGCAATACTACCTCTTAAGTCTTCCATATCAAAAATTAATTCATTTTCAATAATTTCTTTAGTAAGCCATGCTTGAGCATTATTTTGTTTAATATTAAAGTCTTTTGCTAAAACAAATGCCTTCTTACTGGTGCTTCTCTTAGCTTCAGTTATCATCCTTCTTAGAAAAGACCATTTTTTAATTACTCCTAATCCTGGATTACTTTTATACCACGTTGTTTCATCATCCCATACTTCTTTTTCGCTATCTTGAGTATAAAGCCATATAAGCCATCTTTCATTTTCTGCTTCACCATTTAATACTTCTCTAGCTTCAGTTAGTCTATGATCTAAATACCCATCATTCGTAAAACCTTCTGTTGTTAATTCAAAATACAAAGGTTCATCTTGAGTTGATAATGCTTGTCTTATTGGCATTACTAAAGAATCATCTTGCATTTCAAAGACTTCATCTAGTGCTCCAACACCAATATTTCTTCCTTCCTTTGCTCCTGACTTAGCACTTAGCTTTCTTATGTTGCCTTTATTCTGATAACTATATTTGCCTTTTTTCTTTTTTTGCTTAGGATTACCAAAATAAATACCTTTAATATTCTTTCTTGTAACTTTCTCAAGTGTTTTGCTTTCTTCCCTCATTGCATTAATTGCATCAAACATTAAACCAGCTTGTTCATAATCATTTGATGCACATAACATTTTTAATCCAAGAGGCCCACAAAACCATTCACTTAAACAAATAGAACCAATAAGCGGTGTTTTCCCATTTTTTCTGCCAACTAAAAAAAGTATATCCTGATATTTACGGACATACCTTCCTAACTCTTCATCATAAATTTTAATTGCAAATATAGCCTCAATAAATGCTTTTTGAAATAATGCTAATATAAATGGTTTTCCTGCAAATGGAGCTTCAAAATGCTTACATTCATTTTCTATAAATTTAATTCTTTTATTTGAATCTTCAAATTCTATTTTTATTTCCATTTTCTTTTGATATACAGGATCTGAAATTTCTTTTACTAACTTTTCAAGTTGCAATAGCAGCTCTTCTCCGATAATAATTTCTCCTTTTCTTATCTTATTATAGTATTCAAGTATATAACTATTCATATTCATTCAACTCATCATCATCTTCTCCAATGTCTTTTCCTAAAACATTAGATAATTTTGAAATGTAATTTAAATAATTGGCTCTTGCCTTTACTATAAGCTTCGATACTGGAAGTTCTTTCTGCATACTTGTATTTTTAGGATTTACTTTTACTAATCCTGTTTCATTAATGATTTTATGTAAATCATCAAGTTCTTTTTTTAATCTTGCACATTCAAGAATTGCTCCATCAACAAGTTTTAATTGATTTTCATCTACTCCTAAAAATAAATCTTTAATTCTTTCGTATTCTTTCTGAATCTCCAAACTTTTCACCACCTTTCAAAATTTTTCATAAAAAAGTCAAAATTTTAGTTTGTGTTTAAATTACCTTCCCCCTCCAACGGTCCCTCTGGCACCAAAAATATTTAGTATGGGGGGATATTATTCTCTGTAATCTTCAAACCATTTCTCAATATATTCTTTCCATTCTTCTTTATGTTCTGTTCTATAATCATTACAACTCTCTAATCTATTAATGCATTCTTCTTTAGTAGCATGCATTAGTATACCAATAGAATTAGTAGTATCAATAAGTCTTTCCCTCTCTGCTTTTCTTGGATAACCTCCAATAATCCATGCAGTTCTAAAGCCACCATACCTTGTCTTTATGTTATCTATTAAAGCATTCCTTAATGCAAATACATTATACTTAAGGTTGTCAGGCTTATTATACTTAGGCATAAATGATATAGCCTTATATAGTTCATCTATATCTACAACTATATCTCCCTCCTCCATATGCTCCATTACATATGAATGTTTCCCTGACATTGGTGGCCCATAGATAACATACACTGATTTTTCTTTTCTTTTATGACCACCACCACAAAATCTCCCATGATGTTTATTGTGACAGTTATGACACCAAACTTCTACATTATCTGGATTAAGACTTATATTAACATCCTTATAGTTCTCTTCATCAAGCTCTATAAGATGGTGTACTTGTATATGCTTTGATACAATAATCTGTCTCCCACAATTTTGACACACTACTCTTCCATCAATCATCCTACTCAATATAATCTCAGCTCTAAAAGATAACCAAGGCTCTGTTGAATAGAATTTCTTTAATACTCCTGTACTCATTACCACTCACCCTGTTCTACTTGTTTCTTCCTTAACTCTAATACTTGCTTATCTATATCCGCTTTAATAGGATTATCCTTCCACTTTCCACTCTTTCTATTTATTAACCAAAACTTAATAGCTTGTACATCTGCAGGCATTTCTTCCTCATATTCAACTACATCAGCATGTTCCTTCTGGCACTTGCGACCTTCATCATCATAATAAATATCTTTGCATTTAATTACTCCAACTTTCTTTACTGTATAACCAGTAGCTTTTTTATATAATGCATTCTCAACTTTAAAATCAGCTTGGTTCTTGCCCCTTTTTAAGGTGTCAGAAAAGTCAGAATGCTCCTTTTTATACCTGTAAAATGTATCTTTACTTATTCCTAAATTAAATGCTATTTGAGTATCAGACAAACCCATAATTGCCCATTTCTCAACGTCTTTCAGCTTTTCTTTAATCTCATTCCACTTACTTTTTGCCATGCCATTTCACCACCTTTTTATCCGTACTATCCATTATTTTTGTACTGCACTCACTATAATTTCCAGCTCTTTTTTTATCATTTATGAGGTTTTTTATATCTCATATTGTAATAGAGTAAGGTTTTTATTTTTAATTTTCTCTACTTCTATATGCACCACTTTTTATATATTCAATACCTTTATGCTAAAAAGTAAGGTTTTTATTTATAAAAAAAATAGATATTTACCAATTCTCAAATGTAAGTATCAATAACATCTGCTGAATCTTTTAAAATATCCGAATCTAAACCTATATATACTTTTGTAGCATTGGGTGACGAATGACCGAATAATTCTTGAACATAATTTATGTCATTATCGTGAGATATATACTGAATATATCCATAAGTTTTTCGTGGAGTATGTGTCCCAACACTAATATCTATAACGCCACATTTTATTGCAGCCTCCTTAAATATTTTTCCAAGCCTTTCTCTAGTAATATGAGTCTTATATTTCCCTTCGCCTTTTCCATTTCTAGATGGATAGATATATTCTGCATCCTCTTTATCTTTAATAAATTCTTGTAAAATAATAAATAACTTATCAGGAATAAACGCTATTCTTTCAAAAGCTTTCTTTCTAGTACTTTTAGTCTTATTTTCAAGTATAACTAAAGCACCTTTCTTAAGAGCTTCTCTTATATCCAACACAGTTAATTCAACTAAATCGCCACCACGATAACCAGTTGCAAGCCCAATCACAAATAATAAATATGCTCTATAATTATTATATTTTAAATAGCTTTTTATTCTTTCAAGTTGCTTAGTATCTTTTATAGCTGATGCTTTATTTTTACCATATACCCTCATTTACTTCGCACCTGCCTTATTGCTCTTCCTTCTCTTTTATATGAAGAATGAGACATACATTCTTTAAAATTATCAGTTTCTTTTTCTAAGATTATACTTTTAGAAGAACAATGAGGACATTTCAAATATCCTCTGCTGCTGATTTCTTCCTTAAGTAATATTGCACTTTTACCACAATTTTTACATATATAAGTAGCATACATTCCCAATATCCTCACCTCCATATTAATAATTTGTTATTATTAATTCTCCATACTTTCCTCTTGCTTCTTTGGATCTAGAAACAGAATAATTTACTTTAACTTCTTCAATTGAAAAATCTTTATATAATTCTCTTATTTCTTCACAATCATTAATTGTTAGAAGAAATTTCCCTTTAATTCCTCCTAATTTTTCTCTTAATAATATATGTTCAGTTTCTCCAAACTCATTACCATATCCAGTTGTATTTAAATATGGTGGATCACAAAAGAAAAAAGAATAGTCCCTATCATACTTATCTATAATCTTTTCAAATGAAAGATTTTCAACATAAGTATTTTTGAGTCTATCCTTTAATTCAAGTAATACATTCTTATAAAAGATTTGTGGTGCTGGTTTAGTCGAAGTTCCATATCCATAACTTATTCCTCTACCTGCAAAAGATTGAGTTATCAAGTAAATGAACCTAATTGCTCTATGAATTTCAGTAAGATATTCAACAGAATAATTTTTATATTCATCAAATAGGTCTCTTCCTGAAAATTCATATTGAAGCAATCTTTCAATTTCTGGAGCATGATATTTTATCATTTTAAATAAATTAATAAGCTCCTTATCAATATCATTTATTACTTCTACTTTACTTTCTTCTTTTCCAAAGTATACCCAACCTGCTCCAAAAAAAGGCTCTATATAGCACGTATGCTCTGGAATTTTTTCAATTATTCTTTTTCTAAGTTTTGATTTTCCTCCCATTCGGCAAATAGGTGGTTTTAGCATATAATCACTCCCTTATCGTTTTAAATATGGATTAATTACACACTTGTCGTAACAAAAAAGCACAAGTAATATTTACTCATGCTTTATAATTTTATATAATTTTTTCACCTTACACTTATCATAACTTGATGTTATATTTTTGTACACGTTTTTTTCCTTAATTATTCCCCATTTTGTCCTTATTTTGTATCTAATTTGTATTATTATTTATTCACTGTATGAGGAATAATTATATTTTATTAACCATATAAGGAATATTAGTTATAGTATTATTAACATTCATTGTTTATGACCCTTTCTATTGTTCATCATAACATTCCAAAAGCAATTCCAAACTTATATAAAGCACAATTCCTTAAATTATAATATTTATTCTTACTTATTTTTAACTCACTCATTATCTCATCTCTAGTCTGTAGACCTGTAAAATATGTATTTTCAATTATTTTTTTGCTATCTTTATCTAATTTATCAAAAACATAATTTACTGCATTAACTACTATTCTCTTATATTCATCATGCACCACACTTGCTCCTACAATATCATTTGGAACTGAACTCTTATTAATTATTAAATCAGGGGATATAGCAGTACCAAGCCCTGGCATTTCTAATGATATCTGATAATATGGATACTCTCTTAATTTACATTCAATAAGCGGTTTAACTTTTACAAATAATTTTCTGTTTAACATTTCTATTCACCCATCCTTATGCTATAATTAGAATAGATGTTCGGTTAAAGATACTTAATTTGCTACATCTTTAACCATATGCGGTGTCCTTAACGGACACCTTTTTATATACTTATCTTTCTTCTTTCTAATCCTAACTTTTCAGCTGTACTCCCTAGATCTCCCTTATTTATAAAATAAGTAAAACTTTTGCTTTCTTTGATAGGTTGTCCTAAAATATCTTTACATCTATAAATTATGTCCTGTTCTTTTTTGTTTGAAAGTTTGATTCTTGTATATTGATTTCTATTAATATCGATTAACCTTAATTCCATTGTTCTATACTAACTCTCCTTTCTTAACAGCTTTAAGAACATTAAATACTTCTCCTAATTGACTATATGCTACTTTAAATTCTCTTCTCCTAAAATCTTCAATATCTTTTTCACTTTTAAATATATTCCCATTAACTTCAATTCCACCTTCAATCACTCTATAATCAATATATTCTCCATGCCTGATATCATCATCTTTTTCATAATCTCTAATTCTTATCTTTTCTCTATTAACACCTATATCTAAGATGTACCTTTCTTCCATTATTTCTTGTTTACTTTCATTTTCCTCACACCGCAAAAGATAATAATATCTTTCTGCAGTGTTTTTTTTAATTTTAAATTTTTCAGTTAATTCTTTTATTATTTCATTTTTGTCTTCTATTTCAATATTATCTAAAAACTCTTTAATAATGCTCATCTTACTAGTTCTTTTCATTTACATCCCCCCTTGTATAAGTTGGGGGAATAATCCCCCTATTAACTAAAGATTTCCGAATTATTGTAATCCCTAACTCGTTAATCTAATTTAGCTTTCTCTTCATCAACAATTAAAATTTTAGCTTTGCCAGGAACATTTATATATCTTTCACGTTCTTCATTTATTGACGCAGCTTTAACTCTGTAATACTCATTAGCCTTAATATCCATAGATTTAACTCCTGGTCTATTACTCAAAGTTTTAACTAAATCATTTGTGCTAATATCTCTTAAACTCATAATATATTCACCATCCTAACAATTTTTTTTCAAGAGCATCGTAGTCATATTCTCTCGGTTTAAAATTATTAAATCCTCTTGTATCTTTTATATTTTTATCAACAGTAGGATTTTTATTTTGATTTAGTGGGAATATACCTTTCCAACCATTCATTATACTTATATTTAAAATTTCTATTTTTTTATTATCATCAGTAGCTAAAGAATCTAGCCTATTCAATAGTTTTTTTAGAGCCATTGTTGTCATCTGAGCCTTAATAGCTTTTCTCGCTTTGATAAATTCATACAAAGCTTCTCTTAAATTTTCACTTGATGTATAATTCTCAATTTCAACATCAAATTCAGTTTTTTTCTTTTTTTCTTTTTTATTATTATCTTTAGTAGATTTATCTTTAGTAGATGGATTATTTTGTTCCGACTTTTCAGTCGGAGGGGTACGACTTTCTGGTCGGAGGGGTGCGACTTTTGAATCGGAGGGGTACGACTTTTCAGTCGGAGGGGTATAATTATTAAAATCAACAATTTCATCATCTGAAACCAATAAATTTTTATAATTATCTCCAACACAATAATATGAATAACTGCCTTCTTCTAGCTTATGGTAATGCCCCAATATACCTGCCGATTCAAGCTTCTTTAATCTTCTTCTTAATGCATCATTATTATTAATACCTAGTATTGGCAAATCATTCTTTAAATGCTCATATTTAACCCAATAATAAGGCTTATTATCAACAATAATCATTGACATTGAATTAGTATCCTTGAAGTCAATAAAGTATCTTAATAGTGCTGCATCCTTTAAATCTAGTCCAAACTCAATTAATTTCTTTTGATTAAAGCCACTCATAGTAAATTTCATATATACCACCTCCTAACTAATATCTATTATTTTTAACTTGAATATCTGAAATTTTTATTCTTTTATAATTATTTAAATGCCATTTCCCATAATGCGAATATGTTTTAAAAAAATCTATATGTTTCTCATGATTAATATAATATGTCACCCTTATCTCCATTGTTTCTATCCTATTCTTCGACATAATGTTCACCTTCTCCTAATTTTCTTTTAAATTATTATTGAAATTTCAAATAAATATCTTTGTGTATGCAATAACCAACTTTTAGCTTTAAATTTAAAACATAATAGCATTTATTTAACTGGGTAAATGAAACCCTAAATAAATCCTCACTTTCTATTCCACTAAGGCATACCTCTAGTGTATTATCAGTCAAAAATACTATTTTTCTGGTACTAAATATAGCTTGTATTCCATCTGCAACAACAATCAATTGTGGATTTGGATACTTCCCAAGTAAATTTTGAAGTTCATCTTTCATTGCTTTTTTACTTGATATATCTTCACTATCTTTATACATTTCATTAATTAACTCTTTGTCTTCTTCTCTTTCAACAGGTTGCTCTATGCCTTGTACAAGTATGTCAATTTCTTCTTTCTGCTCTATAAAATCCATAGAATCGATTTTTATATTGATTTCTTCTTGTTCAGATGCACTAAGTTTACTTAAAGTTTCAGCTTGATTTAAAGTGATTGCTCCTTTATCAAGCTTTTCCTTTAGTGGTCCAATAACTTTCTTGTCAACTTTTTGATACCTACCAACTTGGGTTCCTGAAAGTCCAATATCTTTACCAATTACATCCCTTAGCTTTCCTTTTGGTATTTCTTCACCATTTGCTTTTTTCTGTTTATACAACTTCTCTAATCTATTTACTGTTTCAATCTTTTCAGTTGGCGTAAGTTCTCTCTGCTCAGCATTAGCTTTAATCAACAACAATTCACTATCTACATCATTAAGCTCTTTTACTTGACAAGGTACTTTTGTTATATTAAGAGACAATAGAGCCCTATATCTTCTTTCTCCAGATAGTATTTCATACTTGCCATCTTCCTTTTTCCTAACAACTAAATTATGCATTAGTCCACTTTCTCTTATAGATTCAGCAAGCTCTTCTATTTCTCTTATTCCATAAAAATTATTATCACTTGGTACTAACATATTAATATCTAATTCTTGAAGATTGAATTTATCTTTTGCTTCAATGCTATTTACTCTATTGGCTAAATTACTTATATAAGACACGATAGTACCTCCTTGGTTAACGATTCATAATCTAAAGCTGCATTTGCCCTTTTGTTATAATAAAAAACAGGTATTTGCTCAAATGTGCTTTTAATAACATCTACATTTTTTCTTATTGTTTGAGTGAAAAATTTATCTCCAAAAGCTTCCTTCATATCTCTTTTGATTTCTTTATTTATTTTTGTATTTTCATCTAAGGTAATAAACATTCCTAGTAGTTTTAAGTTTGGATTCAATTCAGACTTAACTTGTTCTACACATGAAAGCAAATAATCCAATCCTATAAGTGCAAAATTATCAATTTTTATAGGTACTAAAACATAATCAGATGCTACAAGAGCATTAGTAGATAACATTCCTAAAGATGGCGGACAATCAATAATAATATAATCCAAAAAATTAACATCTCTGAATTCTTTTATAGTTATAGCTTTAAGTAAAGTATCTTCTGATATGCTGTATTGATCATCTAATTTAGATTCAAATCTAACTAGGTCTATTTGTGCTGGAATAATAAATAAATTATCATAAATAGTTTTGCAAGCACTTGGATATTGTCCATTTAAAATATTGAAACTTGAACATTTATTATCTTTATAAGGTATACTTTTTGAAGAATTACATTGAGGATCTAAATCTATAATTAGAACTTTATTATTTAATTTTGCTAGCTCAACAGCAATATTTATTGTTGATGTAGTTTTACCAACTCCACCTTTTATATTTAATAATGATATAACTTTCATATTTACATTCACTCCTTATTGATTTATAATGGAGCTAAGGATAGCAGTCCTTAGCAAATCGTGTGAACCTTTTTGTAAGGTTCTTTTTTTTATAACTCATCTAATTTTGAAATTATTTTAATGCTAGCCTTAGTACTATCAAGAAGATTGTTTGTTAAGTCCTTCAAGATATCTTTATCCACATCCTGACATAAACAATCAACACCTCGTTCTAATAAAAAGTCCTCTACTTCATTTGTTAACTCCATATATATTGCTGCTTTATACATAATCTTTTTCATTTTACACACTCCCACAATCATATTTCACTTGTTCATTAACAATTTCTTTATCAAGTAGCTGACTGATTTCTACTGTTATCTTATGATTTAATCCTAAAGTATCTATGCATTGGTATAATAAGCTTTTTAAATGATTCATACTAATTGCTCCTCCTTAATATCAATTCCAGTAAAATCACTAAATAACTTAGGACTAATATAATAGGTCCAATGACTACTCATTTTGACTGCTGAACCTATTGGAAGAAGATTTCTTTGTAACCCAACCCTAACAAATTGTTCAGACTTACCCATAAGCTCTGCTGCTTCTTTAACTGATAATCCTTTCATCTTTATCCCTCCTTTGAATATTTAAGAGCAAGTATTGCTTCTACTATTGAATTAAGTTCATTCTGAACATTTATCCAATTAGCTTTTTCATCATCTGAAATGATTCCATCACTTCCAATCTCAATCAATAGTTCTTCACATTTATTGAATTTCTTGATTTCTTTTTGTAAATTAAGAATTGATATTGATAGTGATTTTACTTCTACCTCTGGAAGATACTTTTGCCCCAACTCACTATTTTTAAGATGCTTAAATGCAAGAAATTGAGCATTGTATATTTCAACCATATTTACTACAACATTGTTTGGAGGAATTCTTTTATCCCCTTCGTATGCTCTTATGCTCTCTACACTTATGTTAAGTAGTTCAGCAGCTTTTTCTTGAGTAAAACCACTACTTTCTCTAGCAATTTGATAAATATTTCTGTATTGATTTAACATTTACTTACCCCTCCTTAATGATTAATATATAACTATAAGCTGTTTACATTTTGTTAATATTTCTATTCACATTATTCTTATTTTCCTTGTAGAATTATTATGTACACGGTATGTGTATTTAATAATCAAAAAAAATACTATCTATAGATTCATCTGGAAATGTCCTTTTAAATTTAGTTAAAAAGTTATAACTAGGATTCCTTATACCTATCTCTATTTTTGAATAATGAGATAAAGTAATTCCAATCTTTTCAGCAAATTCTTCTTGAGTTAAACCTATTCTTTTTCTAACAGAAATAAGCTTATTCATTCTATCACCCCCGTATACACATATCGTGTTGTTATTTTAATAATATACTACACGATATGTGTTTGTCAATATTTTTTTACACTTTTTGTGTAAATCAAGTAAAATTAACACATTCTGTGATAAAATTATGTTATATATTTTATGGAGGATTATTATGCTTGGAGATAAGATAAAATCACTTAGAGAGCTAAAAAGAATAACACAAACAGAACTATCTGAACAACTAGATGTAAGTCCAAGTACAGTTGGTATGTGGGAACAAAATAGAAGAACTCCTGATGCAGAAATGTTGAAAAAAATTTCAGAATTTTTTGACGTGTCGCTTGATTATCTTTTAGGCAAAACAACCATAAAAAATTATTCAGAAAAAAATCAAAAAACTGTAGCTCTTCATAGTGATATTGATTATGATGATCTACCAGAAAGTGCTAAAGAGGAAATAAATAATTTCATAGAATACGTTAAGCAAAAATATAAGAAAAATAAATAAATAAAAGGTGTTCTCAATGGACACCATATATTTTTAATTATCTACGGAATTATTTAGAAAATATAAGATATATTGTATTTTAATATGAGGAGTGAATAAAATGGATATTAAAGAAAAATTATATGCTCTTTCAGAACGTTCTGAATTACTGATTAGCCAAATTAAATCTGAAGAAGGTACTAAACAATCATTAATACTACCTTTCTTCCAAGCATTAGGCTATGATGTATTTAATCCGTTAGAATTTTGTCCTGAATATGATGCTGATTATGGTATTAAAAAAGGTGAAAAAGTTGATTATGCAATAATTATAGATAATGAGCCTACTATTTTAATAGAAGCTAAGGCGTGTACTGAAAAACTTGATAAACATGGCTCTCAATTATTTAGATATTTCAATTCATCTAAAGCAAAATTTGGCGTATTAACAAACGGTATTAAGTATCGTTTCTATACAGACCTAGATGAACTTAATAAAATGGATAAGAAGCCTTTTTTTGAAATTGATTTATCTAATCTAACTGAAACACAAATAAAATATTTAAGTAATTTTGAAAGGTCATCTTTAGATGTAAATTCAATCTTAAGTACTGCAGAAGAGCTTAAATACTCAAACTTAATTAAAGAGTTTTTTAAAGAACAGTTAGTTAATCCTACTGAAGATTTTACAAACTACATATTAGGACAAGTTTACGATGGTCGAAAAACTTCAAATGTACTTGAAAAATTTATGCCAATAGTAAAAACATCATTTAACCAATTTATAAATGAAACATTAAGTTCCAAGTTTGCAGAAACATTAAATGGCAAGCAATCAAATTCAGAAGAAACTACAAACACCTCTGAAGATGAGAATTCTGACTCTATATCTTCTAAAATAGCAACAACCTCTGAAGAACTGGAGGGATTTGCCATAATCAAATCAATATTAAGAACTATAATTAATCCTGATTACATAACATACAAAGATACTGAAACATATTTTGGTGTTCTATTTAAAAATAATACGAGAAAATGGATTTGCAGGCTATTTCTTGGGACAAAGAAATCAATTGTCTTTCCAACTAGTGATAAAGGGCAGGAACGTCTATATTTAACAAGTTTAAATGATATATATCTATATGAAGAAAGATTAAAAGACATTGCTAGTGAATTTATTAATTAAATTTAAATCCATTATATGTTTTTTAAATAAAATCTAATACTGTTTAAGGTGTTCGCAATGGACACCATATATTTTTACTTTTCACAGAAAATATTTCTAATAATATTAATTATTGGATTTAATGAATAAAAATTTTTAGGAGGAATTATTGTGATTGATTTTAAAAACGGAAGTGTATTCAAATTAAAACCATGTAATATAAATGATGGGAAAATAGTTGAACCCATGTTAATTGATACTGAGAACATTTTTGCTACATTCAAAACAGTTAGGGATTTAGTTGTATTTACAAATAAAAGAGTAATCAGTATTAATGTACAAGGTATAACTGGTTCTAAAAAGGACTTTACTTCTTTACCTTATAGTAAAGTACAAGCATTTTCTATTGAAACTGCTGGAACACTTGATTTAGATAGTGAACTAGAACTATGGTTTAGTGGCTTAGGTAGTGTTAGATTCGAATTTAAAGGTAATTTTGATATTAAATCATTTAATAGATTAATAGGTCAATATATTTTATAATTCAAAATAAATTTAAATAAAAGGTGTTTGTTATGGATACCATATATTTTTGCTTTCCTCAGAAAATTATAACAATATTATTAATAATTGTAAGGAGGTTATATTGTGAATTATGTTGTTATTGACTTTGAAACTGCAAATGCTAATAGATCAAGTGCTTGTTCTATTGGAATTATTGAAGTTGAGAATGATATTATTACTAAAGAAAATGAATTTCTTATTAACCCTGAAGAAGATTTTGATGGATTTAATATTGCAATTAACGGAATAACCCCTGAAATGGTTAAAGATAAGCCTAATTTTAAAAAATTGTGGTCCTTTATTAAACCAATGCTAGAAAATAAAATAGTAATTGCTCATAATGCTGCATTTGATATGAGTGTATTAAGGCATACTTTAGATAAGTATAATATACCTTATCCTACTTTTACATATTCATGTACTCGTATCCTATCTAAAAAGACATGGCCTGAACTGATTAACTATAAATTAGATACTGTTGCTAAATATTTAGGGATAGAATTCACCCATCATAAAGCATGTGAGGATGCAAAAGCAACAGCTATAATATTTTCTAACATATTAAAAATAAATAATACTAATTCTTTTGAAGATCTTCACCAACAGTTAAGAGTTAATCCTGGTGAATCATTGCCTAATACATATTCTCCAGCTTGTGTAAAGCATAGTTCAAGAACTTTTAAGATCAGTAATTTACATCCAGATTTAAATTCGATTGATGAGTCACATGAATTCTTTAACAAGGGCATAGCTTTTACTGGAACATTAACTTCTATGCCTAGAAAAGATGCAGCTCAGTTAGCAATAAATAAAGGTGCTATTTATTGTAATTCTATAACCAAGAAAACTAATTATTTGGTTATAGGTATTCAAGATTATTCTAGATTTATCGATGGTGAGAAGAGCTCTAAGTTAAAAAAGGCTGAAGCATTAATTAAAGAAGGACAGGACCTAGAGATAATTGCTGAAGATGATTTCTTAAAAATAATATAGATCTATATTCCAGGAGGTATTAATTATGGCTGAAAAATTTCTATATGAAAAATTTGAAAAAATAAATTTGCAAGATCCCTTTTTTGATACATTAAAAGAAAATTATAAAGAATTTTCTGATTGGTTTTCTCGAAAATCTAATGAAGGTGACTCGGCTTTCATTCAACTAGTTAATAATACTTTAGAAGGTTTTTTATACTTAAAAATTGAGAATGGGCCAATTACAGATGTTGAACCCGAACTAAAAATAGATAAAGCATTAAAAATAGGAACTTTTAAGATATCTCCTCATGGGACCAGGCTAGGTGAACGCTTTATTAAAAAAAGTTTAGATTATGCAATAAATAATAATATATCTATAGTTTATGTCACAATATTTTCAGAACATGATTATTTAATTAAAATGTTTATAAAATTTGGATTTAACATCTACGGAAGCAAAAAAACTCAAAACGGTATTGAAAATGTATTAGTAAAAGACCTTTCTAAGGTATCACATGATATATTAAAAGATTATCCATTGATAAATTGTAATTCACGAGCACATTTGTTAGCAATAAATCCTAAATATCATACGAAATTATTTCCCGATTCAAAATTATTCAATGAAAAATTTGATATTATTAAGGATGTCTCACACACTAATAGTATAACTAAAATATATATTGCAAAAATGTATAGTTTAGCTAGAATAAAAGTAAATGATAATTTGGTGATTTATAGGACTTCTGACAGGCCTAAACAGGCTAGATTTAGATCTGTGGCAACAACTATTTGTACTGTAGAAGATATAAGAACTTTAAATTCCTTTAATTCATTTGATGAATTAATAAAATACTGCAAAAACTATAGTATTTTTACTAATGATGAGATAAAAAGTTATTATAATTCTAATCAAACTTATTATGCAATTAAAATGACTTATAATGTATCATTAGCCAAACGTATAATTCAAGGAGATTTAATTGACACTGTCTCCTTAAATCCTTCATATTGGGGATTCGAATCATTAACTACAACTCAATTTAATGATATAATATCATTAGGAAACGTTAATGAAGGATATTTATTACGTTAATAATTTAAGGAGAATTTTACTATGAACTTCATTATGAATTTACAGGATAAATTCTTTAATATGGTCAAAAGTGGTAATAAGACTTTAGAAGTAAGGCTTTTAGATGACAAGCGTAAAAAATTGATGGTTGGAGATACCATAGAATTTTCTAATTCAACTAATGAAAAAATATCAGTCATTATAATATCTATACAAATTTATGACAACTTTATAGACTTACTTAAAGATAATAACTACTTAGATATAGGCTTAAATAACTCTACCGAAGAAGAAGCTTTAAATGAATTATATTCAATTTATCCTAAAGAGAAATCTTCAAAATATAAAGCAATAGCAATAAAATTTATTAAAAAATAGAGATACTTTACTTAGTATCTCTATTTTTTAAATTAGAAATTATTAATTTAAATTCTTGCAATACGTTTTTATGACTATTCTTATCTACTATATCTAATTTTATACCAATTTCCTTCGCTACAATTTTGGCATACTCAATTTCATATTTTTGAAAATTGTCAATAAACTCTGTTGTATAAATTTCATAATCTCTATCCTTTAACCTTTGTGAAATTTTATATGGATTATCTACTAATAATATAATATGAACTATACCTAAGCTTTCAAATGTTTGTATCGGTATTTTTTCTATTGCCCCGTCTCTGTTAATAAGACAAAAATGTCCGTCTAGCAATAATAATGTATCTCTATCAGTATATATATCTAAAGCCTGCAATAAAATATTTTGATTGTTATTTATGTCAATAACCTTTTTATTTACATTTACTACATCATTCCTTAATTTTGATATTAACTTGCTAGAAGAATAGTGCTTAATATTAATATTGCTAACGATTCTATTACATGTTGTTGTTTTCCCAACGCCATGTACTCCACCAATAAAAATCACATTTTTTTTCATATTATTATCCCTCCACAATATATCTAAAGGATTGCGGGGGAACCTTAATATTTTGATTTAGTTCACTTAATTCCATAGGATTATCATATTGATTTGTTGCTTTTATAGTAATTGCAAAAGCTTTTTCCCTATCATTGAAATAATTCATATAGTCCTTCTTTTTTATGCCCGAAAAGGTTTTTGTTAAATTCCATAATTCAACAGGTGTATCTTCAATTATTTCTCCGATTTCAAATTCACCTATAATTTTACCAATAGGTTTTGTAGCATAAACAATTACTGTATCAATATCACTCCTTTTAAATAATGATTTTCTATATTCAAACTTTTTCTTTCCATCAAATATTTTCAATGCATACTCAGGTTTAATTGATAATAATACTTTCATTTTACCCCTCTCACTTTCTATTTATATTTTAATATAAATTTATAATTATTTCCATGAAACTACCATAAATTTTTAATTTAATATTTTATTAACATAATATGCGAACATACGTTTGCTTTTATGATATAATTATATCATATTTTTAATAAGGGGTGATACTTTTTGAAAAATTTAAATGATATTTTTAAAATAATCAATACTGAAAAGATAGCCATTGAAGAAGTTGAATTCAAAAATAATATTGATGGTATTTATCTAAAAATACCTGATTTAGATCCTATCATTGGTATACGTTCATCTATAGTCAATGATAATAAAAAATACATATCTACTTTAGCTGAAGAATTAGGTCATCATTTTACTTCGATAGGTAATTTAACATCTGAATGCTTCACATATTCAAATAGAATAATTAGAACTAAGCAGGAATATAAAGCTCGAAAATGGGCTGCTAACTTTTTAATAAATACTGATGATATCATACTTGCTCTTAGCAATTCAATTACCTCTATAAATGAATTAAGTGATTATTTTTCTGTAAGCAGTGAATTAATTGAAATAAAAATTAAATCATTGCAGCAAGATAAATCCTCAGCAATATTACTTAATTGCATTAAGGATAATGAAATACTATATAATCAATGCTTGATATAGTTAAGCTACATTTATTATTGATATTTATGTATTATTAGTTATATTTATTCTCTTTAATATTTTATTTATATTTATAAAGAATGGAGGTTGATATTGTGAAATTACCTAATGGTTTTGGAAGTGTACATAAATTAAGTGGTAAACGTAGAAAACCATTCATTGCTCAAAAAACAATAGGATGGTCAGATGATGGAAGACAGATATATAAAGTAATAGGTTATTTTGAAAAGAGACAAGAAGCTTTAAACGCTTTAATAGAATATAATAACAATCCCTATGATTTAGATAATGAGATTACTTTTTCTGAAGTATATGATAAATGGAAAAACACTAAATTTAACTCAATTTCAAAATCTGCAATAAACGGATATAATGCTGCTTTTGAAATATCTAAGCAATTACATGATATTAAATTCACAGAAATCAAAACAATTACTTTACAAAATGTAATTGATACTTGTAATAAAGGACATGGAACATTAAGAAAAATTAAAACATTATATAATCAATTATTCAAATTTGCAATGCAAAACGATATTGTCAATAAGGACTACTCATCATATATTCAAATTGGAAGGAATACTAATAGCACTTCTAGGATACCTTTTACTAATAAAGAAATAAAAAGACTATTTGAAGTTGTAAATAGTATTGATTATGTAGATACAATTTTAATAATGATTTTTTCTGGATTAAGGATTGGAGAATTATTATTAATAAAAAAAACTGATGTAGACTTAGAAAATAAAACAATTACTGGTGGTATAAAAACTGAAGCGGGAAAAAATAGATTAGTTCCTATTAATCATAAAATACTAGAATTAATTAAAAATAGAATGACTAAATCTAATGAATATTTAATTGAAAATTCTAGAGGTACAAGAATGAAATATGATAATTATTATAGGGATCATTGGATTTCCATAATGGAACAATTGAATATGAATCATAAACCACACGATGCTAGGCATACTTTTGCAACTTTAATGAGCAATGCAGATGCCAATCCAGTTTCAATCAAAAAATTGATAGGCCACTCAAGCTATGAAACTACCGAAAAAATTTACACACATAAAGATGTTGAAGATTTAAGAAAAGCAATTGAATCTATATAAATGTCTGTTACCTGTCTGTTACTTGTCTGTTACTAGAATAAAATAATAGGATTTTATATGTTCTTATAAATAATAAAATCCCACAAACACAATGTTTGTGGGATTTCTGCATAGAACAAAACTATCTCTTTGAGAATTGAGGTGCTCTTCTTGCTTTTTTAAGACCGTATTTCTTTCTTTCCTTCATTCTTGGATCTCTTGTTAAGAATCCAGCCTTCTTTAATTCAGGTTTTAATGCTTCATCAGCTTTAACTAATGCTCTAGTGATTCCGTGTCTTATAGCTCCTGCTTGACCTGTGAATCCTCCACCATGTACATTTACTAAAACATCAAACTTATCTTTAGTTCCAGTTAATACTAATGGTTGATTAACTATAACTCTTAATGTTTCTAACCCAAAATAATTTTCAATTTCTCTCTTATTTACAACAACTTTACCATTACCTGGTACAAGTCTTACTCTTGCTACTGATTTTTTTCTTCTTCCAGTTCCCATATATTGAACTTTTGCCATAATTATTCCTCCTCCCGAGACTGTATTAGTACTTTAACTCAAGCACTTCAGGTTTTTGAGCTTCAAATTTATGATCTGCTCCTTTAACAACCTTTAATTTCTTTAACATTTGTCTTCCTAAAACACCCTTTGGAAGCATTCTTCTTACTGCTTCTTCAAAAGCAACTTCAGGTTTCTTTTCTAATATTTCTCTATATGGAGTTTCTTTTAATCCACCTGGATATAAGCTGTGCTTTCTGAATAATTTTTGATCTAACTTCTTACCAGTTAAAACAACTTTTTCTGAATTAATTACAATCACATAGTCACCGCAGTCAACATTTGTTGTGAATGTTGGCTTATTCTTACCTCTTAATATAGATGCAACTTGGCTTGCAACTCTACCTAATGGTTTATCAGCTGCGTCTACGATGTACCATTTTCTTTCTACTTCTTGTGCTTTCGCAATGTATGATTTCATCTATTTCCCTCCCTGAACTTTCATTATGCTTTACTCTTATAAGTATTACTATATCAAGATCCTGGGCTCTTGGATCCTATATACTTTATTTTTCTAACAAACATACTCATTATAATACACGCTTACGGGTGTGTCAACTACTTTTTATTATTTAATAGTACACTTTTTCTAAAACTAAGCCTCTTGCTGGAGCACATGGTCCTGATTTACTCCTATCTAGTGATTCCAATGCTTCTTCAATATCAGCGCAAGATATTTTTCCTTTTCCAACTTCTAATAAAGTTCCAACAATAATCCTAACCATATTGTACAAAAAGCCATCTGCTGTAATAAAGATTTTTATCTTATCTTCATACTTTTCTATATGTAAATCTGATACTTCCCTAACAGATGTTTTAACAGAGCTTCCAGTACTTTTAAATGCACTAAAATCATGCTTACCAATAAAATATTGACATCCTTCTTTCATTAAATCTATATTTAATTTATCTCTTACGGCATAACAAAAATCCTTCTTAATGGCTACTTTTTCTTCTCTATTTATTATTGTATAAGAATATGTTTTTCCTAAACTAGAGTATCTTGCATGAAATTTCTCTGATACTTCTTCTGATTTAACTATTGCTATATCATCAGGTAATTTTGTATTTATAGCTTCTCTAAATCTTTGTTCTGGTATTTTACTATTTGTGTGAAAATTAGCTACCATACCTTTAGCATGAACTCCTGCATCTGTTCTTGAGCTACCTATTAATTCAACCTCTTCACCCGTTATTTTCTTAATTGCCTTTTCCACTGTTTCTTGAATTGTTTTATTGTTATTCTGTTTTTGCCAACCTCCATAATTGCTGCCATCATACTCAATAATCAACTTAATGTTTCGCATATAATTACCTATTCTATACTAATCTTGTAATAATACTACCAATAAATACAACTGAAAAAATTGCTACACCAATTACATCCCTTGAAGTAAATTGTAATTTTTTCATTCTAGTTCTTCCACTACCACCTCTATAACACCTTGACTCCATTGCCATAGCTAATTCATCCGCTCTTCTAAATGAATTAATAAACAATGGAACTAATATAGGAATTAAACTTTTAGCTCTTTGAATAATATTTCCATCCTCAAAATTAGCACCTCTTGCTTTTTGAGCTTTCATAATTTTATCGGTTTCTTCTGTTAAGGTTGGTATAAATCTTAATGCAATTGTCATCATCATTGCTAGTTCATGGGCCCTTGCTTTTCCTATTGGCTTTAAAAGCATCTCAATACCATCAGTTAACTCAATTGGAGAGGTGGTTAATGTAAGCATAGAGGTTCCAACTATTAAAAATACTAACCTTAATGCCATAAACATTGCGGTCCTAACACCTTCTGAATAGATTCTAATAAAACTCCATTGAAACAACAATGAATCTTCAGTTCCTCTTATCATAAAAAGATTTAAAATTGCAGTTAATAAAATTAAAAATACAATAGGTTTTAACCCCTTAAATATAAATCCTAAGGGAACCTTTGAATTTATTATTACTACTGCTAAAAATCCAACTACTAATAAGTATCCTATAAACTTGTCTATAACAAAAAGAGAAGCGATGAAAAATATTGAAATTAAAATTTTAGTCCTAGGATCTAATTTGTGGGTAAATGAGTCTCCTGGAATGTATTGTCCTATTGTTATATCTTTAAGCATCCTCTCTCCCCCTTATTTGTTTTTATCTTTGAATAATTTTAATAATTCTTCCTTAGCTTGCTCTACTGTAAATGCATCATCATTTACATTAAAACCTTTTGCTTTAAGAGCTTTCATTAAATATGTAACTTGAGGAACTCCTAGTCCTATAGCTTCTAATTTATCTGATTGCTTAAATACTTCCTTAGGGCTTCCCTCAAATGCAACTGAGCCATCATTCATTACCACAACTCTAGAAGCTAATTCTGCTACATCCTCCATACTATGACTAACCCAAACTATTGTCATTAAATATTTATCATGAAGGTCTTTAATTTTACTTAAAACATCATCTCTTCCTTTAGGATCTAACCCTGCTGTTGGCTCATCTAAAATAAGTACTTTGGGCTCCATTGCAATTACCCCAGCTATTGCAACTCTTCTTTTTTGGCCTCCACTTAAATCAAAAGGTGATTTATCTTTAAAAGTTTCATAATCCAAACCAACCATTTCCATAGATCTCTTAACTCTGCTATGTATCTCTTCTTCAGATAAACCTAAATTCTTAGGTCCAAAGGCTATGTCCTTCTCAATTGTTTCTTCAAATAGTTGATATTCAGGATATTGAAACACAATTCCATCTTTTTTTCTTATATCTATTAGATTCACATTTTTATCTGTAATATCAACACCATCTATAATTATTTTTCCACTAGTTGCCTTAATTAATCCATTTAAATGCTGTATTAATGTAGATTTCCCAGATCCAGTATGACCAATTATAGCCAAAAAGTCATTGTCATCAATTTCTAAATTAACATTATTTAATGCTTTCTTTTCAAAAGGTCCATTGGGCATATAAACATAATTTAAATTTTCTATTTTAATTGACATAATGCTTCCACCATTTCATCTATATTTAATATATCTGTACTTATTTCAATGCCAGACTTATTTAATTCATAAGCTAATTCTGTAACTTGAGGTACATCAAGTCCGATTTCTTTCATCTTTTCTACTTGTGAAAAAATATCTTTTGGAACGCCTTCCATAATGGCTTTTCCATTATCCATAACAATTACTCTATCCCCTTCTACAGCTTCATCCATATAATGAGTAATTAAGACAATTGTAATTCCATAATTTTTATTAAGCTCTTTTATAGTCTTCATTACTTCTTTCCTACCACGAGGATCTAGCATTGCTGTTGGCTCATCAAAAACAATACACTCTGGTTGCATAGCAAGAACACCAGCAATTGCAACTCTTTGTTTTTGCCCACCAGACAATAAATGAGGAGCATGTCTTTTGAAATCACTCATTTCAACTTTTTCTAAACTTTTGTCTACTCTATTTCTAATTTCTGAAGGTTCTATCCCTAAATTTTCAGGTCCGAAAGCAACATCTTCTTCCACTACTGTTGCAACTAATTGATTATCTGGATTTTGAAATACCATTCCAGCTTTTTTTCTTATATTCCATAAATTATTAGGATCATTTGTATCAAGACCATCAACTTTTATTATTCCAGAAGTAGGAGTTAATAGTGCATTAATATGCTTAGCTAAAGTAGATTTACCTGATCCGTTATGTCCTAAAACAACTAAAAATTCGCCTTTTGTAACATTAAGATTTAATCCATTTATGGCAAATATCTCTTTTGTATCTTCTATTGAAGTATAAATATATGTTAAATCTCTACATTCTATAATATTTTCTTCCATTATTTCCTCCTATAGTGTTCAAAAAAAATAAATCTCTATACATTATACAAAATTCATATTTAACTGTAACTTTCTATATTATATAGACATATATTATTATGAATATCACAAAATGGGGACTAAGTAACAACTTAATCCCCTCATTATTATACCAATTCTAGTATAACTATTTCAGCTCCGTCTCCTCTTCTAGGACCTTTCTTATACATTCTTGTATAACCACCATTCCTATCAGAGTATTGTGAAGCTACATTATCAAATAGGTTCTTAACAACTGCTTCCTCTTGAACATATGATAACACTTGTCTTCTAGCATGTAAATCTCCTCTTTTTGCAAGAGTAATCATCTTTTCTGCTATAGACTTAGTTTCTTTTGCTCTAGTTTCAGTTGTTTCTATTTTACCATATTTTAAAAAGCTTGTTACAAGTCCTCTAAGCATAGCTTTTCTTTGATCAGTAGAGCGACCTAACTTACGATAACCTGCCATGGATTTACCTCCTTACTCATCGTTTAGTTTTAAACTTAAACCAAGTTCTTTTAATTTTCTTTCAACTTCTTCTAATGATTTCTTACCTAAATTTCTTACCTTCATCATATCATCCATAGATCTTGTAGCAAGTTCTTGAACTGTATTAATTCCGGCTCTCTTTAGGCAGTTGTAAGATCTAACAGATAAGTCAAGTTCTTCAACTGTCATCTCTAAAACTTTTTCTTTCTTATCTTCTTCTTTTTCAATCATTATTTCAACATCATTGGTATTATCAGTTAATGACATAAATAACTTAAAGTGTTCTATTAAAATTTTAGCTGATAAGCTAATTGCTTCATCTATTTTTATAGTACCATCTGTCCATATTTCTAAAGTTAGTTTATCATAATCTGTAATTTGCCCAACTCTTGTATTTTCAACAAAAAAATTAACTCTCTTAACTGGTGTATAAATTGAATCTACAGCTATTGCAGATATAGGTAAATCTTCACTCTTATTTTTATTTTGAGTAACATATCCTCTACCTCTATTAACTGTCAATTCGATATAAAGTTTTCCATCTTCATCTAATGTTGCAATATGTAAATCTTTATTTACAACTTCAACATCACCATCTGTCTTAATATCATTCGCTGTAACTACACCAGGTCCTTTTGCATCAATATAAATTGTTTTTGGACCTTCACCTTCCATTCTTAAAGCTAATGCTTTAATGTTTAGGATTAGTTCAGTAACATCTTCTTTTACACCTTGAACTGTAGAAAACTCATGAAGCACTCCGTCAATCTTAACAGAAGTAACAGCTGCTCCAGGTAAAGAAGATAACAAAATTCTTCTTAATGCATTACCTAAAGTAATACCATATCCTCTTTCTAATGGTTCAACTACATACTTACCATAGGTACCATCTTCATTAGCTTCAGTACATTCAATTATTGGCTTTTCGATTTCTAACATACACACAGACCCTCCTTATTAATAAAATGGCAACTTGCTTCTGAGGGCAACAAAACTTGAAAATATTACTTGCTGTATAACTCAACAATTAATGTTTCGTTAACTGGTACTTCAATATCTTCTCTTGAAGGTTCAGCAATTACTTTTCCTTCAAAATTTTCAACGTTACCTTCTAACCATTTTGGCAATGCTTTAGGATTTTCTGCAAATACTTTAAATTTTTCACTTGCTCTACTCTTTTCACAAACTGAAATAACATCATTTACAGACACCTTGTATGATGGAATATCCACTTTCTTACCATTAACTAAAAAATGTCCATGAGTAACTAATTGTCTTGCTTCATTTCTAGAAGCTCCGTATCCTAATCTATAAGCAACATTATCAAGTCTTACTTCTAATAACTTTAATAAGTTTTCACCAGTAATACCCTTCATATGTTCTGCTTTTTCATAATAAGTTCTAAATTGACTTTCAAGAACTCCGTATATTCTCTTTGCTTTTTGCTTTTCTCTTAATTGAACTCCATAGTTAGAAATTTTCTTCTTACTAGCTCCATGTTGTCCTGGTGCATAGCTTCTCCTAGCAAAAGCACATTTATCTGTATAACATCTATCTCCTTTAAGGAATAGTTTCATACCTTCTCTTCTACATAATCTACATGTAGCTCCAGTATATCTTGCCATTAAATTACACCTCCTATTATGGTTGTATTAGACTCTTCTTCTTTTTGGTGGTCTACATCCATTGTGTGGGATTGGAGTAACATCTTTAATTAAAGTTACTTCTAATCCTGCTGCTTGTAGGGATCTTATAGCTGCTTCTCTACCTGCTCCAGGTCCCTTTACATATACTTCTATGCTCTTTAATCCATGCTCCATTGCGCTTTTAGCTGCAGTTTCTGCTGCCATTTGAGCTGCAAAAGGAGTACTCTTTCTTGATCCTCTGAAACCTAAAGCTCCAGCACTAGACCATGATAAAGCATTTCCTTGGGCATCTGTTAAAGTAACTATTGAATTATTAAAAGTTGATTTTATGTGCGCAGCACCATGCTCAACATTTTTTCTTTCTTTTCTTCTTCTAGTCTTTTTCACCTTTTGAGCTGCCATTATCTTCCCTCCTTATTATTTCTTCTTATTAGCTATTGTCTTCTTAGGGCCTTTTCTAGTTCTAGCATTAGTTTTAGTCTTTTGACCTCTAACTGGAAGACCTCTTCTATGTCTAATTCCTCTATAGCATCCTATTTCTTGTAATCTTTTTATGTTTAAAGCAACATCTCTTCTTAAATCACCTTCAACATTAAGATTTTTATTAATATAAGTTCTAATTTCATTTACTTCATCTTCAGATAAATCCTTAACTCTTGTATCTGGATTAATTCCACATTCAGCTAATAACTTTTGTGATGTAGGTAATCCAACTCCAAAAATATAAGTTAAGCCTATCTCAACTCTTTTTTCTCTTGGTAAATCAATACCTGCAATTCTTGCCATTAAAATTTACACCTCCTGGTAATTAAAATGCCTTAAAAAGTCGATTATTATAGTTGTCATTGTTATATATAATAAAATTTTAGGTACATAGAATAAAATCTATGATCAGCCGCTCCTAAAACCTAATTATTAAAATATTGCCTATATAATCATATTTGACTTTTATAAAAAAGTCAATAATTTTTAAATGCTTCTATCTAATTAAATAATATATTTAGCCTTGTTTTTGCTTGTGCTTAGGATTTTCACAGATTACCATTACTCTTCCTTTTCTTCTAATTATCTTACACTTTTCGCAAATAGGCTTAACTGATGGTCTTACTTTCATAGCTAACCCTCCTTGTTATTCTTATATAGAAATTAATTCTATAATTATTTTGCTCTCCATGTAATTCTACCTCTTGTTAAATCATAAGGAGATAGTTCAACTGTAACTTTATCTCCAGGTAGAATTCTTATAAAATTCATTCTTAATTTCCCTGATATATGAGCTAGAATAGTATGCCCACTCTCTAGTTCAACTTGAAATGTTGCATTTGGTAATGATTCTAAAACAGTACCTTGCATTTCTATTACATCATCTTTTGACATAAGGTAATCAACCCTCCTTAACAATGCCTTTTAATTTTAGAAATCTCTTAATTAATAAATCAGTACTTTTATCATTATTGATAATAGCTGATTTGACCTTCTCATCCATACATTCCATTATACTTAAATGCTTAAGTTTCTTTTTCTTAGGCTTATTTAATGTCTTTGTAACTCCATTTGATAATAGAACATACTCAAAATCTAACTGCCTAATTAGTACATACAAATGATTCTTATCTCTTCCAGCATTAGAAAGTACCATTCTTCCAACTAAGTCATTGCTTTCCAAATTATTCACCTCGATGATTACCCTAGCATAAATGTCTTTTCATTTATAACTAAGTAACACTTCCTCTTTACTAATCTTAGCATTTTAGAATATAAATTACTTATTGTTTCCTAATATATCACATATACTTTCAAAAACTTCATTAATTGCTTTTGTTCCGTCTACTTGCGATAGCAATTTTTGATTTTCATAATAATCAATTAGCGGTTGTGTTTGTCTTTCATAGACATCTAGTCTTTCTTTCACTGTTTCTGCAGTGTCATCTTTTCTTTGAACTACTTCTGACCCGCATAATTCACATTTACCATCCTTTGCAGGATTAAACTTAATGTGATAACTAGCTCCACATGATGGACAAACTCTTCTTCCAGTCATTCTTTCAAGAATGAAATCCCTAGGTACGTATATTAATAACGCTGTATCTAAAGTTTCTCCATTTTCACTAATAAACTGTTGAAGTGCTTCAGCCTGACTTACTGTTCTTGGGAAACCATCTAATAAATATCCATCTTTACAGTCTTCCTCTTTAAGTCTGCTTTTTACCATGTTAATTGTAACTTCATCTGGTACTAATTGTCCGTTATCAATATATTTTTTTGCTTCAATTCCTAATGGAGTATTTTCAGAAATATTCTTTCTGAAAATATCCCCTGTTGAAATATGTGGAATTGAATATCTATTACTAATTGATTTTGCCTGTGTACCTTTTCCTGCTCCAGGTGGGCCTAATAAAATAATCTTCACGGGCATCCTCATCTCCATACATTTAATCTATTTAAGAAATCCTTCATAATGGCGCATTACCATTTGAGATTCTAATCTTCTTGAAAAATCAAGTGAAACCCCAATTACAATTAAAAATGCTGTTGCACCAAAAGAAATTTGATTGAATTTTCCAGTATTCTCTATTATTACAGGCAATACTGCTAATAATGCAGCAAATACACCACCAATAATTGATACTTTTGCTAATACTTTTTCAAAAAATCTTGTTGTATCTTCACCTGGTCTAATTCCTGGAACAAATCCTGAGGATTTATTAAGATTTTCTGCCATTTCATCAGGCTTTAAAGTAATCTCATTATAGAACCATGTAAAGAATACTGTTAGTATTGCATATACAACTGGATACATCCAAGTCTTTTTGTTGAAAATACTATAAGTTCCTGTATTTAACCATTGTATTGTATCATTATTAGGGAAGAATTGCCCTAAGGCTTCTGTAAATCCCATAACAGACATTGCAAATATAATTGCTATAACAGCAGCACTAATTATGCTAAGTGGAATATGTGTTGATTGAGCTTTTGTTACTCTATTCCCAACAGCTTTCCCTGCATATTGAACTGGTATTCTTCTTTCAGCTAAGCTGAAGAATATTGCTAGCCCTAATAAAACAAGTGCTCCAACTGCAAACAATGTTAATTCAACAACTGTTATTTCATCACCTTTTAATGAAGTATACATTGTATTTACTAAACTTGGTACTCTAGAAACAATATTGATAAAAATCAATATTGATGTACCATTTCCAAAACCTTTTACTGTAATTTGGTCACCTAACCAAATACAGAAAGTTGATCCAACAATTAATGTTATAATAATAACTGCTTTTTGGAATAGTGTAACATCTACTCCAGCTCCAGTGCTACTTATTCTAGCAAGAACACCAATTGCTAAAATTGCAGCTATTACTAATGATACATAACGTGTAGCGTTTTGAATTTTTTTTCTTCCTTCTTGACCTTCTTTTTGAATTTGCTCAAGTGAAGGTACAGCAATAGTTAATAATTGCATTATAATTGATGCATTAATATATGGTGTAACACCTAATGCAAGTATACTAAATTGGCTAAATGCGCCTCCGGAAATCAAATCATAAAATCCAAACAATCCACTATTTTCTGTCATTGTTTTGAAAACATCTGTGTCAATTCCAGGAACAGGAATTTTGGTTCCCATTCTAAAAATTGCTACTAATAATATTGTCCAAATAAATTTTTTTCTTATTTCTGGAACTTTCCAGGCATTACGTAGGGTTGATAGCATTATTAGATCACCTCAACTTTTCCTCCAGCTGCTTCTATCTTCTCAACAGCAGATTTTGACAGCTTGCATCCTTTTATTACCAAACTCTTTTCAATATTACCATTTCCTAATATTTTTACTCCATCCATAACCTTGCTTATTACTTTTCTTTCAAGTAAAACTTCAGGTGTTATTTCAGTACCATTTTCGAAAATATTTAATCTATCAACGTTAATACTTACGATTTTCTTAGCAAATATATTAGTGAATCCTCTCTTTGGAAGTCTTCTATATAAAGGCATTTGACCACCTTCAAAACCTGGTCTTACTCCACCACCAGATCTTGCGTTTTGACCTTTTTCACCCTTACCTGCATTTCTTCCTAAACCAGAACCAGTTCCTCTACCAACTCTTTTAGGAGCTTTCTTACTACCAGCTGCTGGTTGTAATTCATGAAGCTTCATATTCAGTGCACCTCCTCTATTTTATACTTCTTCTACCTTTAGTAGATAATCTATTTTCTTAACCATACCATTAATTTGAGGAGTACCCTCGTGTTCTACTGTTTTGCCAATCTTTTTTAGTCCTAAGGCATTTGCAGTAGCTATATGATCTTTTTTTCTTCCTATTAAGCTTTTTACTAATGTAATTCTTAATTTTGCCATGCAAGATACCTCCTATCCTAAAATCTCTTCAACAGATTTTCCTCTTAATTTAGCAATTTCTTCTGCTGTTCTTAAATTTGCTAAACCATTTATTGTAGCATTAACCATGTTGCTTGGATTATTTGAACCTAAAGACTTAGCTCTAACATCTTTAATTCCTGCTAATTCAAGTACTGATCTTGCAGGACCACCTGCAATTACTCCTGTACCTTCTTTAGCTGGCATTATAAGAACTTTTCCTTTTCCAAAAACTCCATATATTTCATGAGGAATTGTATTTCCTACAGTTGCAACAGATACCATATTCTTTTTAGCATCTTCTATTCCTTTTTTAATTGCTACAGGTATTTCAATAGATTTACCCATTCCAACGCCTACGTGACCATTTTCATCACCAACAACGACTAATGCACTAAATCTGAAATTTCTACCACCCTTAACAACCTTAGTAACTCTATTAATAAAAACTACTTTTTCCTTAAGGTCACCTAATGTATTAGGATCGATTCTCATGTATTTCCCTCCTTCATTTATTAGAATTTTAATCCTGCTTCTCTTGCTGCTTCAGCTAATTGTTGTACTCTTCCGTGATATATGTATCCACCTCTATCAAATACAACTTCAGTTACTCCACTGTTAATAGCTTTCTTAGCAACTAGTTCACCAACTAATTTAGCACCTTCTTTATTTCCACCTTTAGCAGAAAATTCTTTGTCTAAACTTGAAGCTGATGCTAAAGTTACACCATTTATATCATCAATGATTTGAGCATAAATATTCTTTTCACTTCTATATACAGAAAGTCTAGGTCTTTCAGGAGTACCAAAAACTTTCTTACGAACTCTAAGGTGACGCCTTGCTCTGCTAGCCTTCTTGTCTGCCTTCTTGAACATATAGATTTCACTCCTTCCTATTATTTCTTACCAGTTTTACCTTCTTTACGTCTTATATATTCACCTTCAAATTTAATTCCTTTACCCTTGTATGGTTCAGGTTTTCTCCAACGTCTTATATCAGCCGCTTGTGCTCCAACTATTTGCTTATCAATTCCTTTAATAACAACTTTAGTTGCTGCAGGAGTTTCGAAAGTAATACCTTCCATTGGCTCTATTTCAACTGGATGTGAAAATCCAAGGTTCATAACAAGTTTCTTACCTTGTAATTGTGCTCTATATCCAACACCAATTAATTCTAGAGTTTTTTGGTAACCTTCACTAACACCAGTTACCATATTGTTAATAAGAGCTCTTGTTAATCCATGTAGAGCTCTGTGCTCTTTTACATCACTTGGTCTAGTAACAATTACTTCATTGTTTTCAACCACAATATTAATGTCTTTGTGCATAGCTTTTACTAATTCACCTTTTGGTCCTTTTACTGTTACTACATGATCTGGTGATACTGTAACAGTAACTCCTGCAGGTATAGCTACTGGTAATCTACCTACTCTTGACATTATTGCACCTCCTGTTTAATTTGACATATTTATATTTTGTATTTCCCACTACCAAACGTAGCAAAGTACTTCTCCGCCTAATCCGTTCTTTCTAGCTTCTCTATCAACCATAATACCTTTTGATGTTGATATTATTGCAATTCCTAAACCATTTAATACCTTTGGAGTTTCTTCTTTCTTACAGTAAACTCTTAATCCTGGCTTAGATATTCTCTTGATTCCAGTAATAACCTTTTCTTTATTAGCACCGTACTTAAGAGAAATTCTTAACATAGGAACTATTCCATCACTATATTCATCTATTTCTTTAATGTATCCTTCTTGTAATAATATATTTGAAATTGCCTTCTTTACATTTGAAGAAGGTACCTCTACTACTTCATGTCTAACAGCGTTTGCGTTTCTTATACGAGTCAACAAATCTGCTATTGGATCTGTCATAACCATTTAATGTGCCTCCTTTCGATAATTAAAATTACCAGCTTGCTTTCTTACAACCAGGTATTTGACCTTTGTATGCAAGTTCTCTAAAGCAAATACGGCATATACCATATTTCTTTAAAACTGCATGTGGTCTACCACATATTCTACATCTTGTATAAGCTCTAGTCTTGTATTTAGGTGTTTTATTCCACTTTTCAATAATAGCCTTACGTGCCACGTTGTTCCCTCCTTATTATTGAGCGAATGGCATACCAAGGAATCTTAATAATTCTCTTGCTTCTTCGTCAGTCTTTGCAGTTGTAACGAAGATAATATCCATTCCTCTCACTTTGTCAACTTTATCGTATTCAATTTCTGGGAATATTAATTGCTCCTTAATTCCTAGTGAATAATTTCCTCTACCATCAAATGCCTTGCTAGAAACACCTCTGAAATCTCTAACTCTTGGTAAAGCTATAGACATTAACTTGTCAGCAAATTCATACATCTTTGCCTTTCTTAATGTTACCTTACATCCAAGAGGCATATTTTCTCTTATTTTAAAGTTCGCAACTGATTTCTTAGCTCTAGTTAAAATTGGTTTTTGTCCTGAGATTAATGTTAAATCATTAACTGCAGATTCTAATACTTTTTGATTTTCTCTTGCTTCCCCAACACCCATATTGATTACAATCTTTTCAAGTCTTGGAACTTCCATTATATTTTTATATCCGAATTTCTCCATCATTGCAGATACAATTTCTTTGTCATACTTTTCTTTTAGTCTTACCACACTGAGTACCTCCTTTCAGAATTTAGAATGTTTCTCCACACTTCTTGCAAACTCTTACCTTAGAACCATCATCTAATATATTATTTTTGATTCTTGTGGCCTTTTTGCACTTTTTACAATAAAGCATTACTTTAGAACTATTTATTGCTGCTTCTCTTTCTATGATAGCGCTTTCTGCTTGAGTTCTTGATGCTTTTTGGTGTTTCTTTACTATATTAACTCCTTGAACAAGAACTTTTCCTGTCTTTGGATATACTTTTAATACTTCACCTATTTTTCCTTTATCTTTACCAGATATTACTACAACATTGTCATTCTTTCTTACATGAATCTTCAAATTAGACACCTCCTCTATTATAGAACTTCTGGTGCTAATGATAATATCTTATTAAACTCTTTATCTCTTAGCTCCCTTGCAACTGGTCCGAAGATACGAGTTCCTCTTGGTTGCTTATCATCTTTAATAATTACTGCAGCATTTTCATCAAATTTTATATATGATCCATCTGCTCTTCTTAAGCCTCTTACAGATCTTACTATAACAGCCTTAACAACTTCACCCTTTTTAACAACTCCGCCTGGTGTTGCACTTTTTACACTAGCAACTATTACATCACCGATATTTCCAAACTTTCTCTTAGATCCACCTAGCACTCTTATGCACATTATTTCTTTAGCACCTGAATTGTCTCCTACTTTAAGCACAGTTTGTTGTTGTATCATAAAATAACCCTCCTTTCAGTTTAAAAGCTACTTAGCCTTTTCAACTATGTTTACAAGTCTCCATCTCTTATCTTTAGATAATGGTCTAGTTTCCATTATTAATACTCTATCATTAATTTGAGCTTCATTATTTTCATCGTGAGCTTTAAACTTTGTAGTTCTGTTTACAGTTTTACCGTAAAGCGGATGTCTAACTTTTGTTTCAACAGCAACTACTATAGTTTTATCCATTTTGTCAGAAACAACTCTTCCGATTCTTTTTTTTCTTAATCCTCTTTCCATTAAGGCATACCTCCTTCTAGAATTACTGTTGAACCCTTAACTCTTCTTCTCTTAAGATGGTTTTTATTTGGGCTATAGATTTCTTTACTTCTCTTATTCTCATTGGGTTTTCCAATTGGCCTGTAGCTAATTGGAATCTTAAGTTGAATAATTCAGATTTTAGATCAGATAATTTAATCTTTAAATCTTGAGGATCGTTTGCTTTTATTTCTTTTAATTCTCTAGCCTTCATTATTCTTCACCACCCATTTCCTCAAAATCTCTTCTTGCTACGAACTTTGTTTTTACTGGAAGTTTATGTGATGCAAGTCTCATAGCTTCTCTTGCAGTTTCTTCATTTACTCCTGATAATTCGAATAACACTCTTCCTGGTTTAACTACTGCTACCCAGTATTCTGGTGAACCTTTACCAGAACCCATTCTTGTTTCAGCAGGTTTTTCAGTAACTGGCTTATCTGGGAAAATCTTTATCCAAAGTTTTCCACCTCTTTTGATATATCTATTTATTGCAATTCTGGCAGATTCAATTTGATTGCTTGTAATCCATCCACAAGTAGTTGCTTGTAAACCGAAATCACCATATGCCAAAAAATTACCTCTTGTGGCTTTACCAGTCATTCTACCACGATGTACCTTACGATGCTTTACTCTCTTAGGCATTAACATGATCTTTTTCCTCCTTTCTTAACTACGCTTCAACTTCTTCACTTTCAACTTTCTTAGTTGGAAGTATTTCTCCGTTATAAACCCATACTTTAACGCCGATTTTTCCATATGTTGTATCTGCTTCAGCAAATCCATAATCTATATCAGCTCTTAATGTTTGTAGTGGAATTGTTCCTTCATGATATTGTTCAGTTCTTGCAATTTCTGCTCCACCAAGTCTTCCTGAACATGCAGTTTTAACTCCTTTAACTCCACGTTTCATAGCTCTTTGCATTGTTTGCTTCATAGCTCTTCTAAAAGAAATTCTCTTTTCTAATTGTGCAGCTATGTTTTCAGCCATTAATTGTGCATCAGCTTCTGCATTTTTTACTTCAACAATATTAATTAAAACATTCTTTCCATTAACAAAAGTAGCAACTTTTGATTTTAATGCTTCAATTCCTGCTCCACCTTTACCGATAACAACACCTGGTTTAGCAGTATATATGTTTAATTTTACTCTCTTTGCAGCTCTTTCTATTTCAATTTTTGAAATTCCAGCCGCAAATAATTCCTTCTTTACAAATTTCCTAATTTTGTTATCTTCAACTAAGTTATCAGCAAAATCTTTCTTGTTTGCATACCATTTTGCATCCCAATCTTTGATAACACCAACTCTAAGTCCATGAGGATGTACTTTTTGACCCACTTAATTTTCCCTCCTTCTTACTAAGCTCTTTCTTTAACTACTATAGTTATATTGCTTGTTTTTTTAAGAATTTTAAACGCTTTACCGTGATCCATTGGTCTGAATCTCTTTAATGTTGGTCCTTGCCCAACATGTATTTCTGATACATATAATCTATCTGTATCTAGTGCAAAATTATTTTCCGCATTAGCAACAGCTGATTTTAAAACTTTATTTATTTCTACTGCCGCTTCTCTTGGAGTATATTGTAAAATTGCAAAAGCTTCTTTAACATTTTTTCCTCTAATAAGATCTGTTACTGCTCCTACTTTTATTGGAGACATTCTCACATACTTTGCTACCGCTTTAGCTTCCATGTTTTTATTCCTCCTTTCGAACTAACTCTCTATTTCTTTCCTTTTTTATCTGTATCCACATGACCTTTGAAAGTTCTTGTTAATACAAATTCACCTAGCTTATGCCCAACCATATCTTCAGATATGTATACAGGAACATGTTTTCTTCCATCGTGAACAGCTATTGTATGACCGATAAATTGTGGGAAAATAGTAGAACTTCTTGACCAAGTTTTTACTACCTTCTTTTCGTTATTTGCATTCATTTCTTCAACTTTCTTTAATAATCCTGCATGGACAAAAGGTCCTTTTTTAGTTGATCTACTCACTAATATTGCCTCCCTTCATTAACCCAAGTTATGAGAAACATTTAGAAACATGTCTCCTATATTACTTAGCATTTCTTCTCTTAATAATGAATTTATCTGAATACTTCTTAGTTTTTCTAGTTTTGTATCCAAGAGCTGGTTTACCCCAAGGAGTTACTGGACTAGGTCTACCTACTGGAGATTTACCTTCACCACCACCATGAGGGTGATCATTAGGGTTCATAACAGAACCTCTTACTGTTGGTCTCCATCCTAAATGTCTCTTTCTTCCTGCTTTACCTAAGTTAATAATATCATTAGTAGCATTTGATATTGAACCAATTGTAGCTCTACATTCGATTCTTACATATCTCATTTCTCCTGATGGTAATCTTAGTGTAGCATAATTTCCTTCTTTAGCCATTAATTGAGCAGAACCACCTGCAGCTCTAACTAATTGTGCTCCTTTTCCAACTTGTAATTCTATATTATGAACTACAGTACCTACTGGAATGTTCTTTAATGGTAGAGCATTTCCTGGCTTAATATCTGAATCTGGTCCTGATACGATTATATCTCCAACCTTTAATCCATTTGGAGCAATAATATATCTCTTTTCTCCATCTTTATAAACTACTAATGCAATATATGCAGTTCTATTTGGATCGTATTCTATTGAAGCAACCTTTGCTTCTATTCCATCTTTATTTCTTTTAAAATCTATTATTCTATATTTTCTTTTAGCTCCACCACCTTGGTGTCTTACAGTTATTTTCCCTTGCGCATTTCTTCCACCATTTTTCTTTAATGAAACTAAAAGTGACTTTTCAGGTTGATCTGAAGTAATTTCTTCAAATGTTTGCATAGTCATTTCTCTTCTAGATGGTGTAGTTGGGTTAAACTTCTTAACTGCCATTATATTCCCTCCTTCTTTAAGCTTATCTGGTTTATAACCAATAAATCACTTTATTATCCTTGTAATCCTTCAAAGAATTCAATACCCTTGCTATCTTTTGCTAAAGTAACTATAGCTTTTTTTGTATCGGCTCTTTTACCTATATGCACGCCTACTCTTTTAGTTTTTCCCATAGTTCTTATAGTTTTAACGCTATCTACCTTCACATCAAAAACTTCTTCAACAGCCTTTTTTATTTGAGACTTGTTTGAATTTATATGAACTACAAAAGTGTACTTATTTTCTGCCATAGCTGACATAGTCTTTTCAGTAATAACTGGTTTTCTAATTATATCATGGCTTGTTAATTTCATTATGCGTACACCTCCTCAATTTTAGATACGGCATCTTTAGTTATTATAACTTTTGCAAACTTTAATAAATCATAAACATTTATATTATTTGCAGGAATAACTGAAACACCTTCAATATTTCTTGCTGATTTATATACTTTTTCATCTGATTCAGCTGTAATAATTAATGTCTTCTTAGCTTCAAAAGCTTTTAACATAGTTACTACTTGTTTTGTTTGAATTTTTTCAAAATCTAATGAATCAACAACGATCATTTCATTATCTTGAACCTTGCTTGTTAAAGCAGATTTCATAGCAACTTTTCTCATACTCTTTGGAATTGCCATTCTGTAATCTCTTGGCTTTGGTGCAAAAACAATACCACCCTTTATCCATTGTGGTGCTCTTATTGACCCTTGTCTAGCTCTACCAGTACCCTTTTGTCTCCAAGGCTTTATTCCGCCTCCTCTAACTTCAGATCTAGTCTTAGCTGATTGAGTTCCTTGTCTCTTATTTGCAAGTAATGCAACTACTACTTGGTGTAATGCATATTGATTAACTTCAACTGCAAAAACTTCATCGTTTAATTGGATATCTCCAACTTTATTTCCTTCTTTATTAAATAACCCTACTTTAGGCATTCTTCTTCCTCCTTTCTCTAAGAAATTAAGCCTTAACTGTATTTCTTATTACTACTGTAGATTTATTTGGACCTGGAATTCCACCCTTTATTAATATTAGGTTCTTTTCTGCTATTACTTTTACTACTTCTAAGTTTATAACAGTAGTATTAACAGCTCCCATATGTCCTGGTAAACGCTTGTTCTTGAAAGTTCTTGATGGATCAGATGATGCTCCCATTGAACCAGGTGCTCTCTTAAATTTAGATCCGTGAGTCATTGGTCCTCTTTGTTGGTTCCATCTCTTAATACTTCCTGCGAATCCTTTACCTTTTGAAACTCCTGAAACGTCAACTTTGTCTCCAGCTTCAAATATATCAGCTTTTATTTCTTGACCTACTTCATATTCAGAAGCATTTTCTAATTTAAATTCCTTTATAGTTCTTCTTAAAGAAACTCCTGCTTTAGCAAAATGTCCTTTTGCTGGCTTAGATAATAATTTTTCTCTTATTTCTCCAAACCCTACTTGAATAGCTTCGTATCCATCTTTATCTACTGTTTTCTTTTGAATTACAGCACATGGACCTGCTTCTACTACTGTTACAGGAATCACTTTACCATTTTCATCAAATATTTGTGTCATACCTATCTTTTTACCTATGATAGCTTTTTTCATTTTCCTACACCTCCCAAACATATTAGCGGATTGCTATGCAATCATAAATGTTCATGTATACTTTCTTATAATTTAATTTCTATATCTACTCCAGCTGGTAGATTTAATCTCATTAATGCATCAACAGTTTTTGGTGATGGATTAACGATATCTATAAGTCTCTTATGAGTTCTAATTTCAAATTGTTCTCTAGAGTCCTTATATTTGTGAACCGCTCTTAATATTGTAACAACATCTTTTTCAGTTGGTAGTGGAATTGGACCAGCAACCTTTGCCCCTGTTGTTTTAGCAGTTTCAACAATTTTTTCAGCAGATTGATCTAATATTGTGTGATCAAAAGCCTTTAATCTGATTCTAATTTTTTGTTTTGACATCTAACTTTCCCTCCTTTTCATGTACGCTTTACTTCTAACGCACAACAGTTTGTTCTGTAAACCGTACCTGGTGTTTCTACCATTACTTGTCAATTTCAGAACAACTGTCGTCGGATTCTTGATCCTGACATACTCATCAAGAATTACCCGGAAGTCCGGCAACCTCTTGATTCATCGTATTTTGACCTGCAACTCCTACATTATACTATTATTATTTTCTTTTTTCAAGGTTTTGTTTTATTTTTTATTAATTTTATTTCAAAAAAAATGTGAAGGAAAATCCTTCACATTTTCTTATAATTAAATTATTCTACTATGCTAGTAACAACTCCAGAACCTACAGTTCTTCCACCTTCTCTGATGGCAAATCTTAATCCTTCATCCATTGCTACTTGTGTTATTAATTCAACATTCATATCAATGTGATCTCCAGGCATTACC
>JAAYPK010000045.1 GCA_012519845.1 Clostridiales bacterium | reverse complement strand
AACATTCCTTATAAAACAAAAATGAATGTAGGTAATTTTGATGATAATGTCCTTGAATTCTTTGTAGTAAAGTCCCCTAATCCTAAAAATTATAATGAGGCTTAACTCTTGATAAAAAACCGTAGGTAAACTTGAAAAGCATAATAGCAAGGATAGTAAAAAATATTAAAAGAACAGAAAAAAGGGCAAACTATATAGCTTGCCCTTTTGGTTTTTAATTTATTATTTTTCATTTATTGACATATGCCAACAATTTTTGTATAATGAATTATAAGTATCTTTAATATTAAAATATATTATATATTATTTCAATTAGGAATTTGTATTATTTCTTTCATTTAAATTATTTATTTGATAAAATATACTATAAATACTTTAGGAAGGTGATATTATGATAGATCAAACCCCTATTCAATTAGATGAATTAGATCTTCAAATTTTAGGATTACTAATTAAGGATTGTAGAACTCCTTACCTTGAAATAGCAAGAATATGCCATGTAAGTGGCGGAACTATACATGTTAGAATAAAAAAAATGGAGGATTACGGAATAATTGAAGGTTCTAGAATACTACTAAATTTTAATAAATTAGGATACGATGTTTGTTGTTACGTAGGAATTTATGTTGATAAAGCTTCTTCTTTTGCTTCTGTTTTTGAAGAAATGAAAAAAATAAATGAAGTTGTTGAATTACACTTAACAACAGGAAATTATTCAATGTTTGCAAAAGTAATTTCCAAAAACATGACTGATTTGCAAAATGTTTTACTAAACAAAATAAATAACATCGCAGGTATTCAAAGAACTGATACATTTATTTCATTGTCACAACCAATTAACAGAAATATAACTTTATAATTATGTATAATCTGAAATAATCCGTTAATACTATTAGTGTAACATTAAAGGAGTGTGTTTTTTATGAAAATATTAGATTCAGTTGCACTTGTTTTAGTAATTATAGGAGCTATAAATTGGGGCCTAATTGGTTTGTTCAAATTTGATTTAATACTATCAATTTTTGGTGATATGTCTGTTATTTCAAGAATTATTTATACATTAGTTGGTTTAGCTGGCATATATGCTATATCATTTTTTGCTAAAAACCAATTTCAAAAAGAAAATTAAAAACTAATAAGTATAACTACAAACAAAGCTAAAATAAGCCCTAATTTCTTAGGGTTTATTTTTATATTACAAATTTAAGATTATCTTAAGTTTTTAGTTAGATATTCTTTACATTTATACCTTATAATTAAAGTATATTAATCAAAGGAGATATAGTATGAATAACTTTGGAATAATAAATAATAATTTATATGAATTAATGTTTTACTTAATTATATATTCATTTTTAGGTTGGTGTGTTGAAGTAGCCTATGCATATAAAAATGAAAGAAAATTTGTAAATAGAGGTTTTCTACAAGGTCCTCTTTGTCCAATATATGGTTGTGGTTGCATAACTCTTATTTCAGTATTATATTCATTTAAAACGTATAATATATTTACTCTTTTTATAATAGCAACTATTGTTACTTCATTAATTGAATATTTAACTTCATATATAATTGAAAAGTTCTTTAAAAGAAGATATTGGGATTATACCGAAGATCCTTTCAATATACAAGGAAGAGTTTGTTTACACTTTTCTTTAATTTGGGGTATATTAGCAGTTTTTGCATTTAAATTAATTCATCCTTTTATTAAAAACTTAATAATCTCCCTTCCACCATTAATGGCAGCTATTTTGTTTTATATTATAGCTATAGGAATTATGATTGATTTTATTTATACTTTAGCTTCATTAATAAACATAAAGAAACTACATTCTTATTTTCAAATTCCTAATTATCTAATAATACGTACTACAAAAATTAATTATTTTGATAATATATTTAAGAAAAATAAGAGGCTTTAATATTAAACTTATTAAAGCCTCTTACTTTTATTAATTCATTTTTTTAATTTCTTCAAATAAATCTAAAGCAGCATTTTTAGGTCCGTTCTTTTCTTTTCCCTTAACACCAAGACAAGTTTTAATTTGTCCAACCTTAACTTTAGCTTCTCCATACATTTCTTTAAAGTACTTTTCAATTAATATAGTTGTTTCTTCCTCTTTTTGAACTGGTCCAAATGGATTAGCAAAAAATGATTCAACTAATCCTTTTTCTGTAGTAGTACCTTTCGCCATTCTAGCCCCTGATTTAAATACTTTTATAGCATCCTCTGCAGTTGCAAAATACTCTAGTGCTTTTTCTCCATCCTTAACTTCAGTATAATTATTTGCATATAAGAAGAAATCAACTGGATATCCTTTAACTACTTCTTTATATGGAGTTATAGGCATTACAAGTCTTGCATTTGTTTTATCTGGATTCATGAAAATACTTCTATCCATTTCCTTAAATGCATATCCTTGATCTAAATCATCTAATCTTACAAATGCTCCGATTTCTGTTCCATATCCTACAACCTTATTATTTTCAATTTTAAAAGTTCCCATATCATCAAATAATATCATCATTTCAGAGATATAATCTTCACTTAAAGCTCTAAATGCTTCTATACTTTCTGATTTTCCAGCTCCACTATCACCCATAATAACTACATTTGCATTTTTTCCATTCTTAAGTGCAATATTAACCATAGCTCCGTGTATAGGTAAATATCCTTTTTTAATCATTATTAAGTTATGAAGAGTTAATGACATTTTCTTTAAATAACCAAAATAATCTACTTTATCTGAATGGCTTACATATCCCACCATTATATCATTTTCTTTGTCATCATAAAAAACTGTTTTTAATTCATCTTCATCATCTGTTGCTCCATATACATATACTGCATCTGGCTTTCTACCTATGCATTCTTCTTTCCTAGCCATTTCAAATAAATTACATAAAGTTACTCCATGTTCCATGTAATCTCTATGGAAATATATATATGCTAAAGATTCTCCTATTTTTGCTGGATAACAGAACCAGTGATCTTTATTAATATTACATTTACTTATTGGATTATAGAAAACTTCACTAAATACTCCATCTCTTGTATTTCTTTTTGGATAAGTAATAAATGGTGTTTCAAGCATTATTGAATCAATAAATGGAATTTCTTCAAGGACTTCATATCCATTTGGAATTGGCCATACTAATTTATTTATCATTATACTTGCGTTTCCACCAGCAGGTATTTGCCTAAATACTTTTGGTGCTAGTCCAAGAACATTTTTTTCAATTTTTCTATATAGCCTTAATATTAAATCGGAAAATCTTGCATTTGCTTCAGTAAAACTCATTGCAGCCAATCCATTTTCTACTTTCCCTGAATGAACTACAGTGTACCTTTCAAGCTTTCTCCAAAATAAGTATATTTCTTCAACAATTGCTATAAATTCATCCTTATTCTTTAATAAATCTTCAAAATCAGGATTGTTTTCCATTATTTCTTCAGTATTCATTACAGTTAGATACTTAAATATCTTACATAAACTTCTGCTTATTTTTGCTATATCATTTGTTTTCAAAGCTTCAACTAAATATCTAAAAGATAAGGATTTTTTTTGTTCTGATTTTTTAAGATATGAATCTATTATTCTCCTAAATCCTTCACTTTCTAAAACTGCTTCAAATGTTTTGCAATATTTTGTAGTAAAATTAATAATTATTTTATCATTGCTCATTGAAAATTCTTTTTTCATTCAATATGCCTCCCCATGAAATATCTACATGTTTAAAATTGCATTTATGCCTAAAAAAACACGACATTGTTACCATTATACCATAACAAATGCAATTTTCAAGTATTCATTTTTTCATTTTAGGAAATTTTATTATGTAAATCATTAACTATTTTAAAAACTTCTTCATTAAGAGTTTTCTCTTCCTCTTTTGAAATTCCTTCCATTTCAATTGGAGTACCGAAAATAATCTTTATGTCTTGAGGTATGAATTTTCTTGTATCTTCAAAAGCTTTTGATGTCCCCTCTATTGCAAATGGAACAATCTTAACTTTAGTTTTTGTTGCAATTTTTAAACTTCCTTTTTTAAACTCATTAATTTTCCCATCTTTGCTCCTAGTTCCTTCAGGAAATACCACATAAGAACATCCTTGTTTTACATATTCTATTGCCTTATTAATTGCTTTAATTCCTTCTCTTGGATTATCTCTATTTATTGCTACACATCTTAAATTCTTAATCCAATATCCTACTACAGGCACTTTTAATAACTCTTCCTTAGCTACTAAATCTATCTTTCTACCTGTAGTATATCTTAATAATGGTATGTCTAAAATACTTTGATGATTTCCCATAAATACACAGGTTTCATTTGGAATATTCTCTTGACCTAAAGCAGTAATATTTAAACCAACAACCTTTATAGTAAAAACACTCCACTTATAAAATACCTTTTGTCCGTATAAATAAGCTGCTTCTTCTCCTTTAATCTTTTCCAAAAAGAACCTTTTTATACCTCTTAATCTCATAATTATCATATATAATCCATAAACAATATATTTTATTGCTAACATTTTATCACCTTTTCCTTTATCTTTTTTATTCTTCTCCATAATAATTATATCTTTTATAATAATTATTACAAATACGTTATTGCAAGATTTTATCATTAATATATAATGATATGGATAACTACAACAAAGGAGACATTTAGATGAAAAGAAAATTTTCTATACTATCTATTATTTTACTAATCACATCTTTTTTCTTTACTGGATGTGCTCAAAATACTGATTCAGAACTATTGAATATAATGAAAGTCCATTATATTGATGTAGGGCAAGGTGATGCAATATTAGTTCAAGTAAACAATAAAAATCTACTTATAGATTCAGGTTCAAGAAAAAATCAAAATGATTTATTTGATTATTTAGACAGTTTAAAAATTGATAGTTTAGATTATGTAATTGCCACACATCCTCATGAAGATCATATTGGTAATATGGCAGATGTTATTAATAATTATGAAGTTTCAAATTTTTATGCCCCAAAGGTCGAACATACTTCTAAAACTTTCGAAAAAATGATAGAGGCTTTAAAAGATAATAATTTAAAAATTAATGTTATTAAAGCAGGAACTGATAGTATAAACTTAGGTGATAATACAAAGGTTTCAGTTTTTTCTCCAATAAAAGAAGAAACAGATAACTTAAATAACTATTCTCCTATTATGAAAATTGAATATGGATCTACTTCATTTCTATTTACAGGTGATGCTGAAAAAGAAGTAGAAGAAGAAGTTATAAATGCTGGCTATAATCTTGATTCAGATGTGTTAAAACTAGGTCACCATGGTTCCTCCACTTCAACCTCTGAGGATTTCTATAATGCTGTAAGACCTTCTTTATGTGTTATTTCTGTTGGTAAAGACAACAGCTATGGTCATCCCCATAAAGAAACGCTAACTTTACTTAATAAAAGTAAAATGAATTTTTTAAGAACTGATAATAATGGTACTGTTTTAATAACTTCTAATGGAAAAGAGATAAAACAAATTAAGTAATAAAAAAACATCTCAAAAAGATTATTAATCATTTTGAGATGTTTCACCTATTTTACAGGAAACTTTTTCTTCCTCTATCTCTATTTCCTCTATATCTTGAATTTGATTTTCTTCATAATCATCATCAATATGTTCTTTCCAATCTACATAAATCCTATATAAATTTACTACATCCTGTTCATTATATAAAAGTATTTTTTCTACTTTTTCACTAGGCATTCTACTAATATAATCCTTATCTTTCATAACTTTATGAAATGTTTTTGCTAAATTTGACCCACTTATAAGCTCACTTTCTCTTATTATACCAAATTGTTTTTCTAAATTTTTAAGTCCTATTGATTTTAGTTTTTCTTTTTCATACTCTTTTTGTATATCTACAGAATTAAACTCTTTATTAAAATCAAATATTATACCTTCTTTTTCAAAAAGATAATTAATAACTGTAAAATCATTATTACCAGAAAAGGTTACAATTGTATCTTTACCTTTCTTTTTCATATCTATAAAATAATTTTTAGCTAAATATAATATATCGATTGCCTCATCTCTATTTTCAATCATATATTGAGTTACTTTTAATGATTTACTTTCTTTTTCGAATATACATGCACCAAAAACCCCAATGCACTTTGGTTTTTTGTATACATAATGTTCTAAATCAAAAAAAATAAGTTTTTCAGGATTATATTTTGCAGTTTCACTATCTATCTGATATTTAGTAGAAACATCTAAAGCCTTAATGATGTTTTCTCTTATTATCACTATACCACTCTTTTCTAATATAATTATATTTAATTATATCACTAATTAATAAAAATGAGAATTATCTTACTTTATAAGGAATGTCATTTTTTCTCCTCTATTTCATGAGCTTCTACATTTTCAAATAATTCTTTATTTTCTTTTTTAAACTTAGCTATTTTTTTATCATAAAGCAGTTTTATAGTTGCAATAGTTGGTGTTGCTAATATCATACCAATTGCTCCAAAAAATCCACCACCTATCAATACTCCAAAAATAACAAGAACTGGTCTAATACCTATTCTTCCACCTACAAGCTTAGGTTCCAAAAACCATGCATCAAACTGTTGAAGAGCCAGTAAAAATATAACAACAATAACTGCTGTCATTGGTGACACAAATAAACCTATAAACCCACCAACAACTATACCAATAAACGGTCCAAAATATGGTATCATATTGGTTATTCCTACAAAAAGTGCTACTAACACTGAATAAGGTTCTCCAATTAAAATTAATCCCACTAATGCTATCATCTCAATAATTAATGAGTCAATTGCTTTTGTTCCAATATATAATCCTATCATTTTGTTATAAGTTGATAATATTTCTAATATTTTGCCACCCTTTTCTTTTTTGAAAATAATGTAGTTTAAAGTTTTTCCCTCATCTATTATTTTTTCTTTATCAAATAATAAATAAATTGAAATTAAATATCCAACTATAACCTTAACTATATTACTTACAAAAGAAACTAAAGATGTTACTGATCCTTCAAGAAAACTTAACAAAAATGATCCTAGTTTATTGGATAAGGAAGTCAAGTAATCTAATAATCCTGCTTCCTTAACCATTTCATGAATATTTTGATTGTTAAGTATTTGATTTATAAAGTTTTGAACTTTATCCATATATTCAGGCACATCAGAACTTATAGCAATAATACTATCTACTAAAGAAGGAATTATATATATAAATCCAATAAAGAATAATCCTGTAATTAGCAAAAATGTAATTAGTATTGCTACTGTTCTTTTTGCTTTTATTTTTCTTTCGCAAAGCTTCATTACTGGATTTAAGCAATAGGCAAATATACCTCCATAAATAAATGGTGATATTATTGATAAAAATTTACTTAATAAATCAAAAAATATTTGATAATTATCAATAAATTTATAGCCTATTACACCAATAAGAGCAAATATTAAAATATCTCTATACTTGATATTTCTATTTAAAAACATTTTATGCCTCCCTTTTTATTGTTACATTTTTTCAACAACCTCTATACCTAACAACTCAAGAGAATTCTTTATAACAACACATGTTGCTTCAACAAGTCTTAATCTTGTTGCTTTTAAAGTTTCATCCTGTAAATTCAATACTGAATGAGCATTATAAAATTTATTAAATGCTTTTGCTACCTCTATAGAATATCTTGTAACAATTGATGGTTCTAATTTATCTAATGCAAGTATAATTTCATTATTGAAATTCTCTAATGTTTTAATAAGTTCAAACTCTTCTTTGGTATTTACTTTACTATAATCAACTGAAGCCTTTACATCCCCTGCTCTTCTTAATATGCTTTTAGCTCTTGCATAAGAATATTGTACATATGGTCCAGTTTCACCATCAAAGGATAAAATTTCCTTCCAATCGAAAACAATATCTTTTTCTCTTGAATTTTTTAAATAAGTAAATACTACTGCTCCTACCCCTATTTTTTTAGCAACTTCTTCTTTATTTTCAAGATTAGGATTTTTTTCATTAATTATCTCTAAAGTTTTTTCAATTGATTCATTTATTAAATCATCTAATAATACAACTTCACCTTTTCTTGTCGAAAGCTTTCTATCTGCAAATTTAACTAATCCAAAACCAACGTGAACACAATCTTTAGCCCATTCTTTACCTGCTAATTCTAATACCTTAAATACTTGTTTAAAATGTAAAGCTTGTGGAGTTCCTACTACATATATACTTTTATAAAAATCATAAGTTTTTTTTCTATAAATAGCTGCTGCTAAATCTCTTGTTGCATATATTGTAGCTCCATCACCTTTTAATACAATACAAGGAGGCATATTATAATCATCAAGCATAACTACTTGAGCTCCATTACTTTCAACTAATAACTTCTTGTCCTTTAATTCTTTAATTACTTCATCCATCTTATCATTATAAAAAGACTCTCCAGCATATGAATCAAAGGAAACTCCTAATATATTATAAACTCTTTCAAATTCTTTTAAGCTTAAATCTCTAAATCTTTGCCATAATTCTGTTGCTTCCTTATCACCATTTTCTAGTGCTTTAAAATAAGCTCTTCCTTCATCCTCTAATGATGGATCTTTTTCTGCTTCCTCATGAAACTTAACATAAATTCTTAATAATTCTTTTATTGGATCTTCAATTAAAGCTTCTTCATCCACCCATCTTTTATATGCAGAAATCAATTTACCAAATTGTGTTCCCCAATCGCCTAAATGATTAATTCCTACAACATTATAACCTTCTTTTTTAAACATTTTATATAAAGCATTACCTATTGCTGTAGTAAATAAATGACCTACATGAAATGGTTTTGCTATGTTTGGTGATGAATATTCTACACAAATAGTTTTTCCTTCTCCAACATTAGATCCTCCATATTCATTCCCTTCATTTAGTATTCTCTCAATTGTATTTTTACTAAAATCACCTTTATCCACAAAGAAGTTTAAATATGGCCCTAAATTTTCAATTTTTTCAAAACCTTCAGTATTAATATTATTTTTCAATTCTTCAGCAATTATATTTGGAGCTTTCCTTAATAATTTTGATAATTGAAAACATGGAAATGCGTAATCACCCATTTCTCCTTTAGGTGGTATTTCTATTAGTTTTTCAATTAAATCTACTTCTAACTCAACATTTTCATTAATTAATTTTGCAATTTTCTTCTTATAATCCATTTTTTCCTCCTAGTAATAACATTATAATTTTTACCAAAATAATATATTTTTCTAAAGAATAAAAAATCGCCTCTTATTATAATAAGAGACGGAATAATCCGCGGTACCACTCTAATTGCAGTAAATGCCACTTTTATTTGTAACGCAATTTTTTATTGCGGCATACCGTACTTAATTCTGGTAGCTTCTCTAAGGCTCTATTTCTTTTTAATCTCTCCATAGAGCTTCCACCATCCTCTACTCGCTTTTGAATTAATTAAAAATACTTTCCTCTTCATTGAATTTATATATACTTTTTTACATTATACATAATTCTAACTTTTAATGTCAACTTAAACTACACTTCCATTTACTAAAACATATTGATATAATATATCGTAAAAGTTACTATTTTAAAAGGAGACTTACTATGAATAGGTTAGGTTTAATTTATATTGGTACAAATTCTGTAAAGCTAGTTTTATCTGAAATAGATGAAAATGGCTATTTTCATATTATTGATGAACTAACTTCTAAAGTTAGGTTGTGTTATGATTTAATTGATGGAGATACTATAACAAATGAACGTATTAATGAAACAATATCTACATTAAAATCCTTTAAATCTCTTTGTACAGTTTGTGGTGCAAAAAAAATTATTACTGTAGCAACTGAAATTTTTAGATTATCTTCAAATAAAGATTACTTTAAGAAATTAATTAAGGATGAAGTAAATTTAGACGTTGAAATATTATCTAGTGAGGAAGAAATAGAATATACATATAAAGGGGTTATAAATAGTATTCACTTTGACAACTCTCTTGTAGTTAGTATATGTGGTAGTTCTACACATTTAATCTGGATTAAAAACAATGAAATTATTAATAGCATAACACTTCCTATTGGAACAGTAAACTTAAGCTATTGTTATGATTTATATGACAGAATTACAAAAGAAAATCTTGATAAAGCTATATCAAATATAAATCTTTTGCTTGATAATTGCCACTGGTTAAAGAAGGAAAATTTCAATTCAATTATTGCTATTGGAGGAACAGTTAGAGCCATTAGTAAAATTGATAGATTTAAAAAACACTATCCTTTAGTAAATACACACCAATATCTAATGAACGATTATGATGTAAAAGATGTTTTTAATTTACTTAAATGCAAAGACTTGAAATTAAGAAAAAATGTTAACGGCTTATCCCCTAGTAGAGGTGATATAATTGTTGCTGGCACCTTAATTTTCGAAGAAATAATTAAAAAAATAGATGTATCAAAAATAATTATTTCAGGAAGAGGTATACGAGAAGGAATCCTATATGATTACTCTCATAAGAATTACAACAACACTAAAACCCCACTTGACTATAGTATATATGGTATCATGGACAACCTAAATGTTAATAAAATCCATGGTGAGCATGTTTTTAAAATTGCTTTGAAATTATTTCAAGAATTAAAACCTCTTCATCACTTAAAAGATGATTATTATCCTATTTTAAAAACAGCTGCTCTTCTTCATGATTGTGGAATAAGTATTGATTATTATAATCACCATATTCACAGTTTTTATATTATTTTAAATTCAAATATTAATGGATTAGATCATAAACAATTATTAATAAGCGCTTCTATTGCAGCGTGTCATAGAAACAATAACTATCATATTCCATTTCCTCAATATTCATCAATAATAAATAAAGCAGATTTGAAGAATATAGAATATTTAGGATTAATTCTTAAAATGTCAGAGGGATTAGATAGAAGCTTAGAAGGGTCTGTAAAAGATATTAATGTTACTATAACTGAAAATGATGTTATTATAGACTTAATATCAGATTACAATTTAGATCTTGAGATAAAACAAGCTTTACGCTGCAGCAAATATTTTAAAGAAACTTATAATAAGAACTTAATAATTAAAAAATTATAAATTAATAGAATTTGTAGCATATTACTATAAATTTTCCTAATACTTTTTATATAAGAGTTGCCACTTACAGATTTTTATCTTTTAAAGGGCAACTCTTTGTCTTTTATTTATTAGTTGCAACTAAAGCCATTATTTTCATTCCTAAGGAAGTAAATTTAGATTCATATTCAGTCATGATATTATTTTTAAAATCAGATTTATGTAAATCATATGTAACAAACTCTAATTCAAAACCACATTCTTTAAAATATTCTAATGAATCATCAAACAATCCTTTATCATCAGTTTTAAACCAAATCTGTGATCCTTTTTTTAAGAATTTTTTATATTCAGTTAAAAATTTAGTATGAGTAAGTCTTCTTTTATTATGTCTATCTTTTGGCCAAGGATTACAGAAATTAATATATATTTTATCTATTTCATTTTCCTCAAATAACTCAGAAATGAAATTAATATTAAGAGCAATTATTCTTGCATTTTTAATGTCTTTTTCTGATTCTTGTACCTTTCTTAATGCATACACTAAAACTTCATCCTTTAAATCTACAGCTATATGGTTTATCTCTGGATATCTCTCACAATTTTGAACTAAAAATCCTCCTCGTCCACATCCCAGTTCAAGATGTATAGGATTATTATTTCCAAATTCACTATTCCACTTTCCTTTTAATTCTCTTGGATTTATTATGAAATAATTACTATTCTCCAATTCTGGCCTTGCCCACCACTTTTTTCTAAGTCTCATGCTTCCTCCTAAAATAAAGCTTTAAGAGAACTCTTAAAGCTTTATAAAAAATTATTTATTATTTTTTAAACTTTTAATTATTAATTTATTGTTATTAATACTACATATAAATTTATCAGTAATTTGTAACAACTTTCCTTCGTATTGAATTGTTTCATTAGTAGTCATATTTTTTACTGTACCTGTTAAATTGTCATTAACTAAAATATCATCATTACTACTTAAATAAATATCTGAAAGATCCTTTGGTTTTTCTAAAGTAAATGACGACCAGGTGCTTTCGTCTGAATCATATTGCCCATATATTATTTTAATAATCTTTTCATTGCTTAATTCACCCATATAGATTTTTTTATCATTATCTATACCAATCATAGTTAAATTAGCTGCATTATCTAGTTTTAACTTATTTACTTTCCCATTAGTATAAGAGTAAAACTGCTTATTTAATGAATCTTCATATATTAATACATCGTACCTTTGAACAGCTTTCATTTCTCCTAGAGAAGGTACCTTATTTGCTATTACTTTAACATCATTATTAATATCTATTCTGTAAATCTTAGAATTATACCCTGTTCTGCTTATTCCAACATAATGGGTATTAGTTTTTATTGATGAAACAATATTATCAACTTTAATGCCTTCTTCATAATCACATAAAATCTTTATTTCTGATTCGAAATCATTTCTAACATTATATGTAAGTATCTTTACTTTTTGATTATATCCATTATTCCCTGGTACTTTTTCCGCTATCATTAAAATATTTTCATCTAGTATCCAGTCAGAAAATAATATTTTCCTTCCTTTATCTGTCAGTATCTCTCTAGTTGTCATAGATTTTGTATCTAAAATCATTAATTTTTCATTTTCATAATAAGAGATAAACCTGGCATCATCTGAAATCTTAATATTTTCAGCAGAATTTGGTATATCGTAATCTACATCTCTATTTTTATCCACTGTTTCGTTAGAAACTATTTTAAAGTTAGATGCATCAACAAATAATACTTTATCTAAATATACTAACACTGCAACTTGCATCATTATAGATAACAAAGCCCAGATTATTATTCTTGTAATTTTTTTCATAATAATTTTTCTCCTATCTATTTAACTATAAAACCTGATGCAATTGTTCTCTCTCCTGTTGTATTTGACGGATTATTAACAACCTCTCCATCATAATACATAGTTGTTGATTTTCCCCCATCAAGATTAATTGCAGTTACGCACCCTAATTTATACATAACATCCTGAGCTTCTCTTAAATTAGCACATAATCTTGTTTCTGTACTTGAATCTAGAACAACTAATACCATTGTTCCATCTACTTTTTGACCTATTAAAGTTTTAGGTGCTGTTCCTGCTTCTTTAAAATTAGTTACTTTTTTACCACCTGAAATTAATAAAGGTCCAAAAGTTAAGCCTTCCTTTATATTCATTTTTTGAATTTCATTGTAAGAAAAATTTCCTCCTATTAGTAATCCTTCATCATTAATTAACGCGCATGGATACTTTTTATTTTTATCAGATATATCTGAAAATATTTCCTTACCCTCTGAAATAATAAGACCTGTTGGCATACCACCGTTTTGTGTCCATGCTTCTCCATTTGAACTATCAGTAAATGCTCCACCATTAATGGCTGCTATAGCATCATTATGTTCCGCTATTTCAGAAGTTTTTTCACCTTCTATCCCTAATTTTGATGAATATCCAACTTTTACTCTTTTAGGATTTGCTATTTCTAAAACATACCCATTAAATTTTGCTCCATCTGTTCCTTCAATAGTGTAAAACTTAATATTATTATTGTTTGAAGTTGGTAATTTAACAATATCTTCTGATGATTCTATTTCTTCATTT
>JAAYPK010000044.1 GCA_012519845.1 Clostridiales bacterium | reverse complement strand
ACATTTTTAAGCTTTATAAATTCAGAACAATGAAGGTTGGAACTCCGAATTTAGCAACAGATAAGCTTGGAAATGCACAAAGTTATTTAACTGCTGTTGGCAAGGCTTTGAGAAAGACAAGTTTAGATGAACTTCCACAGCTTATAAACATAATAAAAGGTGATATGACCTTTGTTGGACCAAGACCAGCTTTATATAATCAATATAACTTAAAAGAACTTAGAACAAAAGCAGGTGTTCATGTGCTTTTACCAGGAATAACTGGATGGGCACAAATTAATGGAAGAGATCATAATGATGACGCACAAAAAACAGAATTAGATAGATATTACTTAGAACATAAGTCATTTATATTAGATATAAAAATAGTAGTTATGACTGTGTTTAAGGTGCTTAGAGCTGAAGGGGTTATTGAAGGTGGAAGAAAAGCAGTAGATCAAAGTCAAGAAAAGGAAAGACTAAGTGTTTAGGATTTGTAGGGCGTTGTAATTGACGGTATATGAAGAATAATTTCTAACGCAAGAATAAGTGTATAGAGGGAGTTTATTGTAATGAACTTATTGCAGAAAGATAGATTTAATAATCAAGTAGCTACTATTACAGTTTCAGTAATAGTAGCTACGTATAAGAGAGAAGAATCTCTTAAGAGAGCTTTAAAATCGCTTATAAATCAAACTTATGATTCAATAGAGATTATTGTTGTAGATGATAATGCTGATAACGAGTGGAATAAAAAAGTTGAAGCAATTATCAATGAAATTAATAAGTTACATCCTATTGTTTACATTAAAAATAAAACTAATAAGGGATCAGCAGAAACAAGAAATATTGGGATAAATATATCGTCAGGAGAATATATCACTTTCCTTGATGATGATGATGTTTATTTACCCAATAAAATTAAAAATCAAATAGAACATATGATAGAAAATGATTCTGATTATTCTATAACAGATTTAGATTTATATGATGAAAATGAGAGACTTATTGAAAAGAGAACTAGAAAGTATATCAAAGAGAGCAATAAAGATAATTTGCTTAGATATCATCTTATGTATCATATGACTGGAACTGATACTTTAATGTTTAAAAAAGATTATTTATTAAGCATTGGAGGATTTCCGCATATTAATGTAGGTGATGAATTTTATCTAATACAGAAGGCTATAGAAACTGGGGGTATATTTAGTTACTTACCACTTTGTGATGTTAAGGCTTATGTACATACTGAAACTGATGGATTATCTAGTGGAGAGGGTAAGATTAAAGGTGAAAATTTGTTGTATGAGTATAAGAAGAAGTATTTTTTACAGCTGAGTAATAAAGAGATTCGGTATATAAAGATGAGACATTATGCAGTACTAGCTTTTGCAGAAGTTCGTAAGAAAAATGCAATAGCATTTATAAAGTATTCCATATATTCTTTTATTAATAGTCCATGTAAATGTGTAAGTTTAGTTTTATCGAGAAAGAAACAATAAAATTATACTTATTTTAAAAGTAATTTTGAATTTAACTTTAGATAGTTATTATAACTAATATAAAATAATTATCCTAATGAAATGAGGGATTTAAGTGAAAGCAAGAAAAGTTTTATTTATTGGTCGAGGAATGACTGCGGGTTATAAAATAGATGGTGGCGAATATGGGGCAAGAAGAGTTTATAGGATGGTTGAAGCAGCTACAGGATTTCAAAATATTGAAAAATTAGTTATAGAAAAGCCAACTTTATTTCAACGAATAAAAAATATGTTTTTATTTCAAAGTTATGGGCACACAGTTGAATTAAATAAAAGACTTAAAAACGTTGATATTGAAGATTTTAACTTTGCATTTTTTAATGGTTCAATTTATGGTACATATGCAAGGATACTTTCAAACAAGGGAATTAAGATAATGACTTTTTACCATAATATTGAACATAATTTCTATCTTGATAAGTTTAAAGCAACAAAAAATCCAATTAATTTACTTATGTATTTATACATTTGGTATAATGAATATCTTTGTACTAAGTACTCTGATTATATAATAACTCTTAATCAAAGAGATTCTGATGAACTTAATAAAATATATGGAAAGGAAGCAGATGTGATTATTCCAAGTAGTTATGATAATTCAGGAATCGATAGTAAAGATATTAATATATGTAACAATAATAAACCATATTTACTTTTTGTTGGAGGTAATTTTTTTGCTAATATAGATGGAATAACAGATTTTATAAAGAATGCACTTCCTCAAATAGATATGGATTTATGGATAGTAGGAAATTGTTGTGAATCATTAAATAAATGGATAAATGAAAAGGAATATCCTAATATTAAATTAAAAGGATTTGTTAACGATCTTTCAGAAGTATACAGAGATGCATCTGCTGTAATTTGTCCTATATATTTAGGATCGGGAATGAAAACAAAGACAGTTGAAGCACTTAAATTTGGGAAATATATATTTGGGACAAAAGAAGCATTCGAAGGTATTGAAGGAGATTATAGAAGAATTGGTTCGTTATGTAATAATAGTAATGAGTTTGTTGAAGCAATAAATAACTGGAAATTATCTATCCATACAAATTATAATAAGTATTCTTTTGATATTTTTACTAAATATTACTCAGACTCGGTAGTGTTTAAAAAGTTTAAACAATTTTTGGAATCATGTGAATTAGGTATAGGAGAATAAAAATGAAAAAGATTTTGTATTTAGATTTTATGTATTATACGGGACATGTTAGATCTAATAAAAATTTTATTAAAGCTCTTTGTAAATTTTCGAATGTTTATGCTTTATCTCAGATGAATTATTTTGATGAGTATAGAGAAGAACTAAATACGTTAGATACAATCAGGATAATAGAAAAAAAAAATTTAAATCTTTGCAATGGACAATTATTAAATCGCATAAGCTCATTAAAGGTAATGTTGCAGTCAGCATTATTAGCTAGAAAGATTAGGCCTAATTATATATTTGTTTCATCATTTGATACTATAGCATTTAAGTTTGGAAGATTTTTGTTTGGGAAAACCGAAAATATGTATTTATTACATACAATCAATATAGATGAACTATCTAATAATATTAAGAGAAAAATATTTGAAACTTACAAAAATAAAGTTAATCATGTGGTTTTTGAACAATATATGAAGGATTATTTAATTAATGAAATAGGAATTGAATCTAATAGAATTTTTGTTTTACCACATCCTCTAAATGAAAATAGTGAAAGTTCAAGTGTTAAGGAACTAGAATATGCATGTGTAGGCTTAAGTAATAGTAATGATGAGGAGCTTATTGACACACTTATAGAATTAGAAAAAGAGAAAAGTATATTTAAAAGTAATTGCAAAAAAGTAATATTGAAATCAAAGGATAAAGAGTTTGATAATGGATATCTTAAGGTTTTTAAAGGTTTTTTAGATAAGAATGTTTACGATAATTATATAAATAAATCAGAGTGTGTTATAGTACCATTCCCTAAAGTTTTTCGTTACCGTATGAGTGGTACATTGGTAGATGCCTTTTCTAATGATAAGATAATCTTGGGAAATGATATTCCAATTATACAAACATACGCAAAAAAATATCCTGAAATTTGCAAGATATTTGCGAGTGCATCTGATGTAGCTGAAGAAATATGTTTATGCAGAACAAGCAATGGAAAAGAGAGCGAATTTAAGAAATTTAAAAGCGACCATTCAATTGAAACACTTGAAAGAACTTTTATGACTATGTTTAAGTAAAAAAATATATATTGTATTATATATACTGTAAGTTGATTTGTTATAAAAGATTTAAATTATAGGATGGAGAAAGAATATATATGTTTATAGAAAATAAAATTAGTTTTAAAAATAGAAAAATATTAATTATTATTTTTGTAGCTGCAATGTTAATTTTTGATTTTGTACAATATGATGTTGATGTTACTAATCATATTTATACAGGATTATTAGTAGTTATGCTATTATTTTCTATATTGACTAGAAATATTAGTAAAAGTTATTTATTGATTTTCATATTGTTTATGATATCTCAAGATATGTCGCGATATTTCTATTCTGGACATAATTTTAATTCTCCTTTTTTAGGAAGCCTTAAATATGTATTTATGGGGATTACTATTTTAATGGGATTTTATAAAGGAGTAAGCAATAGAAAAAATATTGTTTACACGTGTTTTGCTTTAGTTGTCTTGATTATTAGTGTGATAAAAGGACAAGTTAATGGTTATATTGCAAAAGATATAGTTTTTTATTTTAATTTATTTTTATTACCTATATTAATAAGTTATGTTTTTAAAATTTCTGATTGTCATAAGATAATAGATTT
>JAAYPK010000043.1 GCA_012519845.1 Clostridiales bacterium | reverse complement strand
GTAGAACCATATTGGAATTTAAATCTATACCTTTTAAATCTTTCGTTATATCTTCTAGCAGTATCAGTAGAACCATATTGGAATTTAAATAGTTTTTTTACATCCTTCATAAATAACACCTTTTACGTATCAGTAGAACCATATTGGAATTTAAATTAGCTTTTACACACTCACTTTTACCATCATTATTTGTATCAGTAGAACCATATTGGAATTTAAATCTTTTTGTAATTGCATTACTTAATGAGGAACCTTTAAGTATCAGTAGAACCATATTGGAATTTAAATGCTTTTAATTATTATTTTTTACATTGTTTAGAAAAAGTATCAGTAGAACCATATTGGAATTTAAATTTAGTTTTATCAATTATAGTTCCGTATCTTGTATTCGTATCAGTAGAACCATATTGGAATTTAAATGATACTTCAAAATACATTTCTTTAAATAAATTTTTAGTATCAGTAGAAACATATTGGAATTTAAATTTTTTAATTTGAATTGTTTCATTTGGTAAACCAATTAGTATCAGTAGAACCATATTGGAATTTAAATATGTTTGTTATAACGATTTTAAATACTCCAGGAGGAGTATCAGTAGAACCATATTGGAATTAACAAAATGAAAATATTTAAAAGTATACACTTAGGCAGAAAAATTTTATAAATTAATATATAGGAAATGAAAGTAAAAAAAGTTATAATAAATTATTAAAACACATTTAAAAATATTTTAGAAACTTTACATTAATAAATTTCAAATATAAAATTAAAATCATAAATAAAAGGAGGACACAATATTGAGTTGCTTAGGGAATTTTCTCTGGTTCATTTTTGGTGGGATATTTGAAGGGTTAGCTTGGACATTAGCAGGTATCTTATGGTGTATTACGATTATAGGAATACCAATTGGAAAGCAATGTTTTAAATTTGCTAGCTTATCATTTTTTCCTTTTGGAAAAGAAGTAGTTTATGGTGGAGGAACTGTTTCTCTTTTAGTTAATATAATTTGGCTTATTGTAAGTGGAATTCCACTAGCACTTACAGCTGTTATTAATGGAGCATTACTATGTATAACAATAATAGGTATACCTTTTGGGTTGCAATGTTTTAAAATTGCTAAACTTGCTTTAATGCCTTTTGGTGCAAGGATAAAGTAAAATAGGTTAATACAGGAGCTATAGTGTTTAGGATATTAATATATGAAGGATGAAGTTTAAGATATATAAAACTTTATCCTTCATATTTACTTTGCTTAAATTAAGATGAAAGAGATTATAATTATTAATATTTCCATAATTTATATAATATGATAAAAAACTAAGGTATAATTGTATTGTAAAAAAACACATAAAAGGTGAAATAAATGATTAAAAAATTTGCAATATACATATTATCTATTTTATTATTATTAAATACACTATTAATAAGCATTAGTTTTGCTTCAAATAATTCATTAATTAAGGAAATAGAGTTAATGAATCTTATAGATGAAACTACTGTTAATTTAACAACAGATCAAATAAATACAATAAAAGATGTTTATATAGAAGATGATGATTATTGGGATTTAAGAAAGGGAGAAGCAGATACATATATAGCTAATTATGTAGTAGAGAGTAATTGGGAAAACATTGAAGAAAACATTAGAATTAATATGTCAAATGATGAAAAGCAAAAAATGAAAAATGAAATTATATTAGAGTATAATAAGCTTGTTAATGAAATAAATAATAATCCAACAGAAGATCAAAAGAGAATTCTTAACTTATGCAAAATACTAAGTTCAGCTATTACTAAAACAATTCTATTAATTACATTTCTCGTATTAATTGTTTTCTTAATAATTTCTGAAGAAGCTATATATAAATGCCTTTTTAATATAGGCTTTTCAGGAATATTATCAGGTATTATAATATTAATTAGTACAAAACCAATGAGAAATCATGTTGAAAGAATTCTTGGGTATAGGACAAACATTGTAACTTATCCAATTAAAGATATTGCAATTATTTCTGTTATTATAGGAATAATAATCATAATAGCGTATAGTATTATAAATAAAAATGAATTGAGAAAAGGTGATAATAATGATAAAAAGAGTAGCAATTAACTTATTAACAATATTTCTAGTAGCCAATATTCTTTTATTAGGGGTGTCCTTTACAATAAAAGATATTTGTGTAGATACTGTTTCAGATGCAATGGTAAAAAATACAGAAGTTAATAAAGTATTAGATGTTACAAAGGAGTTAGCACCTAATATTACTGATGAGCAATATGAAAAGGTAAAAGAGGCAGTAAGTGATAGTCCAAAAGTTAAAGAAATAACTGAAAAATATTTAAATAGTGCAATTGAAATGATAGATAATAAAAATGCCAATTCAGATGCAGAAATTAAGAGTACAGTAAAATCCTTTGTAGATGAAAATATAAGTACAATTGAAAAAGAATTAAGTATCAAAGTAACAGAGGATATGAAAAATAAATTATATGAATCATTAGAATCAAAAGTAGAAGGTGAATCTTCATATGGAAATTTAGTTACAAAAGTAACAAAGAATATGAATGGAACTCAAAAAGCAATGGTTAAGTTCTACTCAGCAATGACAGCAAATAGTACAAAAATAATTTTATTTATAGTATTTATTTTTATTATTGTTCTTACAGCTCTTGTAAAAGAATCATTATATAAATGGATATTAAATTTTGGTGGGGCAGCTCTAACAGCTGGTATTATATCAATTTTGCTTACTAATTTAATTAGTAGTAGGTTACAAACTAGACTAACTAATAATCTTCTTGGAAAAACAGCAACTATTGCCATTGATCCTATGGTTAACTTTGGAATTATTTCCATGGTGGCTGGAATTATTATGTTAATTATTTACTTTATTTTATCTAAAAGGTTGAATAAAGAATGAAAATATTAAAAAACTGTTAATATTATTAAATATCATTTAAGTTCTCATATTATCCTACGAAAAATAATCAGTGAGGTGGTAATATGAAAAACGTAGAAATGAAATTTGACACTAAAAGAATTAATAAGGTAAATACAATTATTTTTTCAATATTTAGTATTGCTTTGATATTGGAGAAACTAACTATTTCTAGTGATTATCCTGTTGCTCTAATATTAGGAATAGGCTTAATTATAGGATTAAGTATTTTTTTTATTCCATTTAATGAAAAAGCAAAAGGATTTATTATATGCTTATTGCCTGAGATAATAGCAGTATATTTAATTATGGTAACAGGTGGCGCAACAAGAATTTACTTAGCTTTATTAGGCGGAGTTACAATGATTACTTTATATTTCAATAAAAAGCTAATAATTATGTATGGAGTTGCAGTTAATATATTATGTTTTATTGGGTATTTTATTGAACCAAGTAAATTTTTAGGTGGCGAAACATCAATTATTGAATTAATAACAAGATTAATAATTTTAGATATGGGAATAATAATTTTGTTTTTACTTTCAAAATGGGGTAGTGAACTTATAGAAGATTTAAGTAGAAGAGAAAAGGAATCTGCTAATTTAATTGCAAAACTTGAAGAAACAATGAAAGAAATAGAAAACAGCAAGGAAATATTAAGTAACGAAATTAATAATTGTAAAGAAAGTGTTGATGTATTAAATAATTCAAATGAAAGTATAGTAGATTCAGTTAAGAATATTTCAAGTGGTGCTGAAACTGAAGCAGAAAGTGCCTCTGAAATTACATTTAATACAACTAAAGCTGTTGAAAAAGCAAGCGAAGTAGAAAGAATTTCTATACAAATTGCAGAGGAAATAGATAATTTAGGGGTCATTGTAAATAATGGAATAAATGAAATTATAAAAGTAGAATCTCAAATGGGTAGAATAAGCAAAGCGGTATTAACAGCATATAATACAGTTGATGATCTTAATAAGACAATTAGTAATATAAATAAATCTTTAAATCAAATAATTGATATTTCTAACCAAACTAACTTACTGTCACTTAATGCATCAATTGAAGCAGCAAGAGCTGGTGAAGCAGGAAGAGGGTTTGCAGTAGTTGCTAGTGAAGTTCAAGTCTTAGCAGATGAAAGTGAAAGAATAGTGAAAGAGGTTTCTGAAGTGGTAGAAACTCTTAATGTAAAATCTAAGGATACATATACAGTTATTAAAGATGGAAATGTTGCAGTTGAAGAAGGTAAAATAGTAGTAAATAGTATAGGAAAAATATTAAATGAAATTAATGATTCATTTAATGGAATTAATGAGCATACTGAAAGTGAAAATAGCTTAATAATAGAAATAAATGAGTCCTTTAAGAAAATAGATGAAATGATTTCTAATGTTGCTAGTGCTTCTGAAGAAAATGCAGCATCATCTTATGAAATTTTAGAGAAGACAAGGGAACAAAGTGATAATATATCATCTATAGTAAATTCAGTTAATAGTTTAAAGGAATTAACTATACAATTAGAAGATACATTAAATTCAGCTTCATAAGAATTGTAAATAATAAGCCTCTACTAAATGTAGTTGGCTTATTTTTTTAAGCTCATGGTATAATAGTTTTGGTATATTTATATGCTATTTAAAAAAGAAAATAAATGGAGTGATAATATGTGGGTTTTATATGCTTTTTTATCAGCACTTTTTGCAGGTATAACGGCAATATTAGCTAAAATAGGAATAAAGAATGTTGATTCTAACTTGGCTACAGCTATAAGAACCATTATAATATTAATTTTTTCTTGGATTATGGTGTTTATAGTTGGTTCCTTTAATACTATTCAGTTAATTAGCACAAAAACTTTAGTATTTCTTATTTTATCAGGCTTTGCTACAGGTGCCTCTTGGCTATGTTATTTTAAAGCCTTACAGCTTGGAAATGTAAATAAAGTAACACCTATAGATAAATCTAGCACAATTCTTACTATGGTTCTAGCATGGATTTTACTTGGAGAATCAGTTACTATAGTTAAGATTTTTGCAATTGTCTTAATAGGAATAGGAACATATTTTATGATTGAGAAAAAGAAAGATGAAAAGGAAGTAAAGAATAATGGCTGGATTATATATGCCTTTTTATCAGCAATTTTTGCTAGCTTAACTTCTATACTTGGAAAAGTTGGTATAGAAGGAATTGAATCTAATTTAGGGACAGCTATAAGAACTATAGTTGTTTTAATTATGGCATGGTTTATTGTTTTCATTAATAAGAGACAGAAAGAAATTAAGAATATAAATTCTAAAAGCTTTAAATTTATTTGTTATTCAGGACTTACTACTGGTTTATCATGGCTTTGTTATTATAAAGCCTTACAAGAAGGACAAGCATCTATTGTCGTTCCTATAGATAAATTAAGTATTGTATTTACTATTGCTTTTTCTTATTTTATTTTAAAAGAAAAATTAAACAAAAAAGCTATAGTAGGACTTGCACTTATTGTAGTTGGAACTTTAAGTTTAATAATTGGGATATAATATACTTTTTTTAGAAGTTTCCTGCTAGTTAATTAATTCAACTAAAGTTAACTTTAAATCCATTGTATAGAAACATGTTTCTTCTTTATAATTAATATAGAGGTGAGAATTATGAAAGAGCTAAACATTGGAAAATGTATTGCGTTAAAGCGTAAAGAAAAAGGAATTACTCAAGAGGATCTAGCTAATTATATTGGGGTTTCTAAAGCATCAGTATCAAAATGGGAAACTGGTCAAAGCTATCCTGATATTGTATTCCTTCCTGAAATAGCAACTTATTTCAATATAAGTGTAGATGAGTTAATTGGGTATTCTCCTCAAATGACAAAGGAGGAAATAAAAAAGCTATATAAAAAACTATCTTTAGATTTCACTAAAAAGGATTTTGAGGAAGTATATAAGGAATGCAGAGAGATAATTAAAAAATATTATTCTTGCTTTCCTTTACTTTATGAAATGGTATTATTAATTCTTAATCACTATATGTTAGAAAAGGATAAAGCCAAGCAAGAAAAGGTTTTGTTAGAATTAGTTGAATTATGCAACCATATAAAAAAAGATGGAGATAATATTAGTATTATTAAAAATACAAATTCTATTGAAGCAATAGTAGAATTAACATTAAATAATCCAGAAAAAGCCTTAGTTTTATTAGAGGGAGAGTTAAAACCTTCTATAAACAATGAACCACTAATTGCTAATGCCTACGAATTGTTAGGAAATCATGAAAAAGCAGTTAGTGTACTTCAGTTTAGCGCATATAACAGTTTAATGGGGTTATTAAACAATATGCTTTATCTTATTAAAAACTACTATAATGATAAAGATAATTTTAATGAAACTGTTAACAGAGTTTTACAGGTATTTGAGATTTTCAAAGTAAAAAATCTTGATGAAAATATTGTACTTTTAGTATATTTAGAAATAGCACAGGGATATTTAATTCAAGGCAATAAAGATAGTGCATTTAAATACCTTTTTCAATATTTAGAAGTATGTAGAAAATTTAAGGATCATATATATTTTCATGGTGATGATTACTTTTGTCATCTTGAAGAAATATTTAAAGAATTAGAAATTAATGTAGAAGCACCACGAGATAAAAAGATTATTATTGAGAGTATGATTTCTGCTATTAGTGAAAATCCTCTATTTCAATCTTTAAAGGAAGAGCCAAAATACAGAATTTTACTAGAAGAACTAAATACTTTAAAGGAGGAATAGAAAATGGAAGAGTATATGGTATTATTAATTCCTATAATAATAATTCAAGCTATTTTAGCAGTTACTGCTTTAGTTCATGTATTAAAACATAATAACTATAGATTTGGTTCAAAGGGATTATGGATAGTAGTAGTTCTTTTTATAAACATTATAGGACCTATAGTATATTTTATTTTAGGAAAAGGTGATGAATAATGGATATATTATCAATTCAAAATTTATCAAAAAACTTTGGAGATAATAAAGTATTAAATAATATTTCTCTCAAGGTTAAGGAAAATAATATTTTAGGTTTTATTGGAGAAAATGGGGCTGGTAAAACTACCACTATGAAAATAATTTTAGGATTAATAAAAGCTGATTCAGGGAAAATCACTATTTGTAATGAAGAGGTAAAGTATGGCAATACCAAAACTAATAAATTAATAGGATACTTGCCAGATGTACCAGAATTTTATAGTTATATGAAACCCTATGAGTATTTAAGGCTTTGTGGAGAAATAACAGGTATGCCTAAAAAAGATATACAAGATAAAAGTGAGGAGCTTTTAAATCTTGTTGGATTAGAAAATACAAATAAAAAAATAGGAAGTTTTTCAAGAGGAATGAAACAACGGTTGGGAGTTGCACAGGCTCTTTTAAATAATCCAAAACTTTTAATTTGTGATGAGCCAACTTCAGCCTTAGATCCTATTGGAAGAAAGGAAATTCTTGAAATATTGAAAGCTGTAAAGGGAAAGACAACAGTTATTTTTTCTACTCATATATTATCTGATGTTGAAAAAATCTGTGATAATATAGCAGTGCTTCATAAAGGAAATATTGTATTGGAAGGTGAAATACAAAAAGTAAAAAGCCAATATACTACTAATGGCTTATATATTGAATTTCCTTTAGAAGAAAATAAAAATCATTTTATGAATTGTTATAAAAAACAAGTTCAGGAAGATAGAAACTCAGTGATAATTAAAAGCAGCAATATTAATAGATTACAAGAAGAAGTTATGAGTATTCTATATTCAAATAAAATAATAATAAGCAAGTTAGAAGTTATTGAACCAACTCTTGAAAATTTATTTATGGAGGTGGTTAAATGAGAGCATATTTAGCTTTTACTAAAAAAGAATTTATGGAAAGTTTTAGAACATATAAATTATTTATTATGTTAGCAGTATTTTTGTTATTTGGAATGATGAGTCCAGTTTTTGCAAAAATAACACCAGATTTATTAAAAGAATTTATGACAGAAGGAATATCCATAACAATTCCAGAGCCTACAGCTATAGATGCCTGGGGACAATTTTTTAAAAATAATTCTCAGATGGGCTTAATAGTATTAGTAATAATTTTTAGCGGAATAATATCTAATGAAAAAGCAAAAGGAACATTAATTAATATAGTTACAAAAGGTTTAGATAGGAAAATAATAATATTATCAAAATTTACAGCTTCAGCGGTTATATGGACAATTGCCTATAGTTTATCTGCTATTGTATCTTATTTTTATACTATCTATTTCTTTGGAAATGAATCCTTGAATTATTTATTTCAATCAATATTATTCTTATGGATATTTGGAATTCTTTTGATTTCAATAATAATTTTAGGAGGCGTACTGTTTAAAAATAATTATGGAAGTCTGCTTTTTACAGGAGCTTTTGTGGCCATATTATTTCTATTAAACATTTTCCCTAAACTAAAAGAATATAATCCAATATATTTAGTAAGTAATAATTTGTCATTAATTCAAGGACAATTAGCTATTGATATATTTAATCATTCATCAGTAATATCATTAATACTAGTAATTAGTTCTATAATATTTTCGGTTTTAATTTTTAACAAAAGGCAACTATAAAATAGTAATATTTATTACCTCCTTAAATAAAATAATTTAAGGGGTGATATTTATGAGTTTAGAATTGTATCATATTATTGGAATTATTTTCACTTTAATCTTTGGAACATTACTCCATTATACTTACAATTGGTCAGGAAAAAATAAAATAATAGGAATTTTTTCACCAATAAATGAAAGTATATGGGAACATTTAAAATTACTATTTACTCCTGTATTAATCTATTCTATTGTTGAATTTATAGGGTATGGAAGAAAATACTCAAACTTTATTCCAATTAAAGCCATATCAATAGTAATGGGACTTTTAACAATAATAACTGTATATTACTGCTATACATTTTTTACAAAAAGAAATTATTTATGGGTAGACATAGGAGTATTTGTTTTAAGTGTATTAGTATTTAATTATTTTAGCTATTTTTTACTTAAGACTAATTATTTTAGTTCAAACTATTATAATTTTATAGGATGGGCAATAATTATAGGACTATTTCTATTATTTTTTATGTTTACATTTAAAGCACCTAAACTTCTAATATTTAAAGAGCCAGATAAGAAGAAGTTTTAAATGGAAGTATGATATAAATTTTCAAGATAAATACGAATTACTTAGCTGATATTTTATAATGAAAAACTTGGACATTACATTTATAGTGGGACTGTATTTGAATAAGAAAAATTCAGATACAGTTCTTTATTTTTTACAATAAAAAAGTATTAACTGTATATTCTTGTTTAGATATAAAAAAACAATAGCTTATTGTAAATTTCCTTAAGTTCATTTACAATTTGAAGATGAAATGGAAGACATAATAAGAATTTTTATAATTACAAATCAGGTGATTTATTTTATTAATTGATAACAAATATCTAAAAACATTGATTAATGAATAATAAATTAATAAAAAAATTAAATTTAATTTAAAAAACAAAATAAATTATTAGTAATTTGAAATAATATAATTAAGGAAAAAATATTTAAATCTATTATAATATAGTACTGACAAAAGATAAAGCGTTTATTGCACGTTAGGGGAATTGATGTTCCTAATATTAATGAAAGGAAATAGTTACTATAAATATGCAATATTAATTTATGGTGGCGAAAAGACAAATGTACAATAATGATATTGATTTACTAACTAAATTAGCTATGAAAAAGGCTAGAAATGCTAATGAAAGGACTGGAAAGTACTTTGGTAGAGCAGTAGTAACAGGATTTTTTGTTATCGTAGCAATAATTCTATCTTATACATCAGGAGCTTTATTATATACTAAATATCCTGAAGTATCAAAGATTTTTGTAGCTGCTACCTTTTCTTTTGCTCTTGCTTTAATTGTTTTCTTAAGTGGGGAATTATTTACAGGAAATAATTTGGTTATGTGTATTGGCGCATATAGAAAGAAGGTTACAATTAAGGATTTATTAAAGGTTTGGGTATTAAGTTATCTTGGAAACCTTGTGGGAAGTATAATAATTTCTTATTTATTTGTAAAAAGTGGAGCACAAATGGATGTGGTAACTCCATATATTGAAAAAATAGCTATGGGAAAATTAGAATTACCAATATACCAAATGATAATTAGAGGAATCTTATGTAACTTTATTGTGTGTTTAGGATATTTATCTGGTATAAAAATGAAATCAGAAAGCGGAAAGTTAATTATGATGTTCTTCTGCGTTTTTGCTTTTATTATAGCAGGATTTGAACATAGTGTTGCTAATATGGGAGTATTCTCAATTGCATACTTCGCATTAGGAGGATTACCAATTGGATTAATGCTTAATAATTTATTCTGGGTAACTTTAGGAAATATTATTGGTGGTGGTGTATTATTAGGAGCATCAGCAACATTTATAAGTATAGATGAAGATTAAAATAAAAAATACCCAAGATACCAATGAGGAGGGGGTATCTTGGGTTTTAATAAGGGATAAATTATTAGGTTAATTACTTTACAATTTAATTATATAATTAACATGTGTCAGAATTATGGCAAATAGGAAAAATGTTCATTTGATACTAAAAAAATACCCAAGATACTAATGAGGAGGGTATCTTGGGTTTAATAAGGGATAAATTATTAGGTAATTACTTTACACCTATATTATAGATATTTTAAAATTATAAAAAATGACAAAATTATTAATTTATAAAAAGCATAAACATAGTAAAACTTAATAAAATTAACTTTGTTAAGTAAAATCGGCATAAAAATTAATAAAAATAAGAAAAATCATTAAAAATAATTAATATATTAATAAAATATGCGAAAAAATATTTACATATTAAAAAAAATAGAGTATATTATTTCTATGAAAAAAATATGAGAGAGGACAATGCATATGAAGGATAATAATAACGTTGTAAGCAGTGATGCTAACGGAATGTGCAATCCTAATAAATATATAAGCAATGGGGCTTATGGAATGTACGATCCGAGATTTGAACATGATAACTGTGGTATCGGAGCAATAGTTAATATTAAGGGGCTTAAAACTCATGATACTGTTGCAAATGCACTTAAAATCGTTGAAAATTTAGAACATAGAGCAGGCAAAGACGCCGAGGGTAAAACTGGAGATGGAGTTGGAATTCTATTGCAGATTTCGCACAACTTTTTTTCTGAAGCAGTTAAACCACTCGGTATTTTTTTGGGCGAAGAACGAGATTATGGTATAGGAATGTTCTTTTTCCCACAAGATGAACCAAAGAGAAATCAAGCTAAAAAAATGTTTGAAATAATTGTGGAAAAGGAAGGACTTGAGTTTTTAGGATGGAGAGAAGTTCCTACTGTTCCAGAGGTATTAGGTAAAAAAGCTTTAGATTGTATGCCATGCATTATGCAAGGATTTATTAAGAGACCTAAAGATGTAAATAAAGGATTAGATTTTGATAGAAAGCTATATGTTGCACGTAGAGTTTTTGAACAAAGTAATGAAGACACTTATGTAGTTTCATTATCAAGTAGAACTATAGTATACAAAGGAATGTTCTTAGTTGGACAATTACGTTTATTCTTTAGAGATTTACAAAATCCAGCTTATGAATCAGCAATAGCTATGGTTCATTCACGTTTTAGTACTAATACAAATCCAAGTTGGCAAAGAGCGCATCCAAATAGATTTATGGTACATAATGGTGAAATTAATACCATTCGTGGAAATGTTGATAAAATGCTTGCACGTGAAGAAAACATGTCATCTAAATATTTAAAGGGTCAAATGCATAAAGTAATACCAGTTGTAAATCAAGAAGGCTCAGATTCTGCTATGCTTGATAATACATTAGAATTCCTTGTTATGAGTGGAATGGAATTACCTCTTGCAGTAATGATTACTATTCCAGAACCATGGGAAAAAGATGATAGTATGAGCAAATCAAAGAAAGATTTCTATCAATACTATGCAACTATGATGGAACCATGGGATGGCCCAGCATCAATTCTATTTAGTGATGGAGATGTTATGGGGGCAATTCTAGATCGTAATGGATTAAGACCTTCTCGTTACTATATAACAGATGATGATTATTTAATACTTTCATCAGAAGTTGGTGTTCTTGATATAGACCCAGAAAAAATAGTGGTAAAAGATAGATTAAGACCAGGAAAAATGCTATTAGTTGACACTGTTAAAGGTGAGCTTATAGATGATGAAACTCTTAAGAAACATTATGCTAAGAGAAGTCCATATGGTGAATGGCTTGATGGTAATTTAATTAAATTAAAGAACCTTAAAATACCTAATAAAAAGGTTGAAGAATATGATGATGAAGAAAGAGCAAAATTATTAAAAGCATTTGGATACACTTATGAAGACTATAAAACTTCAATATTACCAATGGCTAAAAATGGTTCAGAAGCAATAGCTGCTATGGGTGTTGATAGTCCACTTGCAGTACTTTCAAAAATGCATCAACCATTGTTTAATTACTTTAAACAATTATTTGCTCAAGTTACAAATCCACCAATAGATGCTATACGTGAAGATATAGTTACATCAACTTCTGTATACATTGGAGAAGATGGTAACTTATTAGAAGAAAAAGCTGAAAATTGTAAGATATTAAAGGTTAAAAATCCAATACTTACAAGTACAGACTTACTAAAAATTAAGAATATGAATGTTGAAGGATTTAAGGTTAAAGTTATTCCTATAATTTATTATAAGAATACATCTCTTGAACGTGCTATCGATCATTTATTCTTAGAAACAGATAGAGCATACCGTGATGGAGCAAATATATTAATTTTATCTGACCGTGGAGTTGATGAAAACCATGTAGCTATACCATCATTATTAGCAGTATCAGCTCTTCAACAACATTTAGTAAAAACTAAAAAGAGAACTTCAGTTGCTATGATTCTTGAAAGTGGAGAACCAAGAGAAGTTCACCATTTTGCAACATTACTTGGATATGGAGCATGTGCCATAAATCCATATTTAGCTCAAGAAAGTATTAAACAATTAATTGAAAACAAGAGCTTAGACAAGGATTATTATGCTGCAGTTGATGATTATAATAAGGCTATACTTAGTGGTATTGTTAAGATTGCATCAAAGATGGGTATATCAACAATACAATCATACCAAGGATCACAAATATTTGAAGCAATTGGTATAAACTCAGATGTTATTAATAAATACTTCACTAATACAGTAAGCAGAGTAGAAGGTATTTCATTAAAGGATATTGCAGATCAAGTAAATTACCTTCATTCAAAAGCATTTGATCCAATGGGATTAAAGGTAAATATAAATCTTGACAGTACAGGAAGCCATAAATTAAGAAGTGAAAAAGAAGAACATTTATATAATCCTAAGAGCATTCATTTATTACAAATGGCTACTAGAAATGGTGACTATGGATTATTTAAACAATATACATCATTGATTAATGATGAATTAGATGCAGGTAATTTAAGAGGCTTATTAGACTTTAACTATCCTGCAAAAAGTATTCCAATAGAAGAAGTTGAACCTGTAGAATCAATAGTTAAGAGATTTAAAACAGGAGCTATGTCTTATGGATCAATTTCAAAAGAAGCTCATGAAACATTAGCTATAGCTATGAATATGATAGGTGGTAAGTCAAACTCTGGTGAAGGTGGAGAAGACTTAGATAGATTAACAGTTGGAAAAGATGGATTAAATAGATGCTCAGCTATTAAGCAAGTTGCTTCAGGTAGATTTGGAGTTACTTCAAGATATTTAGTAAGTGCTAAGGAAATTCAAATTAAAATGGCACAAGGTGCTAAGCCAGGTGAAGGTGGACATCTTCCAGCAGGAAAAGTATATCCATGGATTGCAAAAACAAGACATTCAACTCCAGGGGTAAGCTTAATATCACCACCACCACATCACGATATATATTCAATAGAAGATTTATCTCAATTAATATATGACTGTAAAAATGCTAACAAAGATGCAAGAATTTCAGTAAAACTTGTTTCAGAAGCAGGTGTTGGTACAGTTGCAGCAGGTGTTGCAAAAGCTGGAGCTCAAGTTGTTTTAGTATCAGGTTATGATGGAGGAACAGGAGCAGCACCAAGAAACTCAATATATAATGCAGGATTACCATGGGAACTTGGACTAGCTGAAACACATCAAACATTAATAATGAATGATTTAAGATCAAAAGTTATTATTGAAACTGATGGTAAGTTAATGAGTGGACGTGATGTTGCTATAGCTGCTTTATTAGGAGCTGAAGAATTTGGATTTGCAACAGCACCATTAGTAACTATGGGATGTGTAATGATGAGAGTATGTAACTTAGATACATGTCCAGTAGGTGTAGCTACACAAAATCCTGAACTTAGAAAAAGATTTAAAGGTAAGCCAGAATATGTAGTTAACTTTATGAAGTTTATTGCAGAAGAATTAAGAGAATATATGGCTAAGCTTGGAGTTCGTACTGTTGATGAATTAGTTGGTAGAACTGATTTATTAAAACAAAAAGAAAATGTTCATGTGGGAGCAGCTGAAACATTAGAACTTGACAAAATACTTAATAATCCATTTATTGGTGATGAATATAGTGTTAAGTATAATAATAAGCAAGTATATGATTTTGAACTTGAAAAAACAGTAGATGAAAGAATAATACTTAAGAAGTTTAAAACAGCTCTTCAAAATAAGCAAAAGAAAACAATTGACATAGATGTAACAAATATTGACCGTACATTAGGTACTATATTTGGAGCTGAAATAACTAAGAAATATTACAATACATTAGAAGATGATACTTTCACAGTAAGATGTCATGGTAGTGGAGGACAAAGTTTCGGAGCATTTATTCCAAATGGATTAACTCTTGAACTAATAGGAGACAGTAATGACTACTTTGGTAAGGGATTATCAGGAGGAAAGCTTATTGTATATCCACCAAAGGGTGTTAAATTTAAAGAAGATGAAAATATAATTATAGGTAATGTTGCATTATATGGAGCAACTAGTGGTAAAGCCTTTATTAATGGTGTAGCAGGAGAAAGATTCTGTGTTAGAAACTCAGGAGCAACAGCAGTTGTTGAAGGTGTTGGAGAACATGGATGTGAATACATGACTGGAGGTCGTGTTGTAATTCTTGGTACTACAGGTAAGAATTTTGCTGCAGGTATGAGTGGTGGAATAGCTTATGTTCTTGATGAAGATAGCCATTTATATTTAAAATTAAATAAACAATTAGTTTCATCTGAAGCTGTTACATCTAAGTATGATGTATTAGAATTAAAAGAATTAATTCAAGAACATGTTAAAGCAACAAACTCTAAGAAAGGTAAGATGATCTTAGATAACTTTGGAGAATATTTACCTAAGTTTAAGAAAGTAATACCACATGATTACAAACGTATGTTAAATGCTATAGTTCAAATGGAAGAAAAGGGACTAAGCAGTGAACAAGCACAAATAGAAGCATTTTATGCTAATACAAGAGGTTAGGAAAGAGGGGAAGATAATGGGAAAACCAACAGGCTTTTTAGAATTTGATCGTATAACTAGTAAATCTATTAAAGCTAAAGCAAGAATAAAAAACTTTAATGAATTCCATACCCTATTGCCTAAGGAAAAGCAACAAATCCAAGGGGCACGTTGTATGGATTGTGGAGTGCCATTTTGTCAATCAGGAATAATATTAAATGGTGGAGCAACAGGATGTCCAATTCATAATTTAATTCCTGAATGGAACGACTTAATATTTACTGGAAATTGGAAACAAGCTTATGAAAGATTAGCTAAAACAAATAATTTCCCAGAATTTACAGGAAGAGTATGTCCAGCACCATGTGAAGCTGGATGTACCTGTGGATTAAATGGAGATTCAGTATCAATAAAAGAAAATGAATTAAGTATAATCGAAAATGCTTATGAAACTGGATTAATAAAAGCTAATCCTCCTAAGGTAAGAACAGGAAAGAAAGTTGCAATAGTAGGTTCAGGACCTTCAGGACTTGCTGCAGCTGATCAATTAAATAAAAGAGGTCATGATGTTACTGTATTTGAAAGAGAAGACCGTGTAGGTGGACTTTTAATGTATGGTATACCAAACATGAAACTTGAAAAAAGATTTATTGAAAGAAAAGTAAATATTATGAAAGAAGAAGGCGTTAAGTTTGAAACAGGCTGTAATGTAGGTTCAAACTATAAGGCAAATAAACTTCTTAAAGAATTTGATAGAGTAATATTAGCTTGCGGAGCTTCTCATCCTAGAGATATTAAAGCACCAGGAAGAGAAGCAAAAGGAATATACTTTGCAGTAGATTTCTTAAAAGCTACAACTAAAAGTTTATTAAACTCTAATTTACAAGATGGAGATTATATTTCTGCAAAAGGTAAAAATGTAATAGTTATTGGTGGTGGAGATACAGGAAATGACTGTGTTGGTACATCAATAAGGCATGGGGCATTATCAGTTACTCAACTTGAAATGATGCCTAAGCTTCCAGATGAACGTACAGAATCAAATCCATGGCCAGAATGGGCTAGAGTTTGCAAAACAGATTATGGACAAGAAGAAGCAATAGCTGTTTATGGTCATGATCCAAGAATATATCAAACAACTGTAAAAGAGTATATTGCAAATGAACAAGGAGAACTATGCAAAGTTAAACTAGTTAAGCTAGAAGCGAAAAAAGATGAAAAAACAGGCAGAATTCAAATGGTTGAAATTGAAGGCTCTGAATATGAATTAGATGCTGATTTAGTATTAATTGCAGCTGGTTTCTTAGGAAGCGAAGAATATGTTGTTAAAGCCTTTGGTGTTGATGTTGATGGACGTACAAATGTTTTAACAGAACAAGGGAAATATGAAACATCAGTTAATAAAGTATTTGTAGCAGGGGACATGCATAGAGGTCAATCTTTAGTTGTATGGGCAATTAAAGAAGGAAGAGAAGTAGCTAAGGCTGTTGATGAAAGTTTAATGGGCTACACTAATTTAGATTAATAATAAGATATAAAAAGTTGCTGACAAAGTTCAGCAACTTTTTTATTAAAACTAAAAAATAAATATTAAAAAAGGTTTTAATTTACAATATTACCAATTATAATAGATTGGGAGGTATAAATTTGGTATAAGACAGAAAATGAGAGGGGATATATTAAAATGAGAATAATTAGAAAACTTTTATCTATTTCGTTAATTACTATGCTACTTATAACACTTTTGCCCAATATAAATGTACAAGCAAAAGCTGCTGAGGAAGAAAGTTATTATAAATCTTTCTATTATACAAATAATAAAGGTAAATATGTACAAAACAGATATCATTATCCAGAAGAAGCACAAAAAACGGGAGTTCCAGAAGGATATTTTACTCAAGTAGGCACATATGTTTATGAAGGTAAACTTGATGAAAAAAGTTATATTGTTAATACCTATAAAGATTCTGATCAAGGAATTACACCATCAGAAACAAAGACATATTTAAGATCTGAGTATATTGTCTGGATTAACACATCTGATACACCTAGATTGTCAGATATAGGATCTACTTCTAATAATCTTTTATCCAGTATTAAGATATTAAGTTGTGATGGATTATATATAAAGGAAAAAGATAATTCTACTCCAATTGTTAGTTTAGAAATGAATAAGGGTAATCCTGACTTAATTACAAATGGTAGCAGGCAAATTGAAGCAATTGAAAAGGGAACTATTAAAAGTTCAGATGTTGGAAGTGCTATAGTAAAAGCTTATGATTATTTTTCAGACCCTACAAGTATTATTAAGGATGCAATAAGCACGAATTGGGAGGAATTTAATCAATTTGATAAAAAACTATATTCTACATCTAATACAGAAATAGTAGCAAAAAAATATAATAGTCAATTAGAACATGTTAGAGCCTTTGGATATTTTCTTTCTAAAAATGGTAGATTAAATGGAAAAAATCAAAATATTACTTTGTGTTATGATATAACATATCCTGCTGATACACCTAATTCTTATAAAACAAAAAATAGATCTTTAACAACTAAGTATAATTTTAAAGTAGTAGGAACTAACCTTGAAAAAACCATAAGTAAAGCCTATACAATAAATTATTCTTCAACTGGTGATAATAAAATTGACATAAATACATTGAACATTTCTGTTAAGGCTGGAGAATATTATAATGGAAGTGCTGTTAAACCTAAAGTAACAATAAATCATTTTAGAACAGAACCTAAATGTGATTTAATTGAAGGACAAGACTATAAAGTAACCTACCTTAATAATAGTACTGTGGGAACTGGAAAAGTTATTATAGAGGGGATAAATTACTATAAGGGTAAAGTAACAAAAGAATTCAGTATTTCATTAAATAAGCCTAATAATTTAAAATCTCAAAGCACATCTTTTACTACTGCTAATCTTGCATGGGATAAAGTAAGTGGTGCAACAGGATATGAAGTATATAGATCATCAAATGGAGGAAAATCCTATGTAAAAATTAAGGCAGTAACAGGAAATTCATATACAGATACAGGATTAACTCCAGGAACAAAATATCAATATAAAGTAAGAGCTTATTACACAGTAAGTGGAAAAACTCAATACTCATCTTATTCAAGTGAGTTAAGCATAAATACAAGTAGCTTAGGAGCCCCTAGTAATTTAACAAAACAGTATTCTTCTTATGATAGTGCACAATTTGCATGGAGTGGAGCAAAAGGAGCAACAGGCTATGAGGTATATAGATCAAGTAATGGAGGAAAAAGCTATACACTAATTAAGACATTAACAGGAAATTCATATACGGATACAGGGTTAAATGCTGGAACAAATTATAAATATAAAGTTAGAGCTTATTACAAAATAAGTGGGAAAAATCAGTATTCATCCTATTCAAGTGAATTAAGTATAAGCACAAATTTAAAGAACTTAGAGGCTCCAACTAAATTAACAAAACAGTATTCTTCTGTTGATAGCATACAATTTGTATGGAGTGGAGTAAGTGGAGCAACAGGCTATGAGGTATATAGATCTATAGATGGAGGAAAGTCATATACAAGAGTTGAAGTAACTAAAGGAACTTCGTATAAAGATATTAAATTAACTCCAGGAAAATCCTATATGTATAAAGTTAGAGCTTACAAAACTGTAAATGGAGTAAATACTTATTCATCATATTCAAGTATTTTTACTGCAACAACTACCTCTGTATCTGTAGGAACTCCAAGCAATTTGAAAAAGGAATCATCATCAAAAATTTCAATAAAGATTGCTTGGAATAAAGTAAATGGAGCAACAGGTTATGAAGTATATAGATCTACAAATGATGGAAAGAATTATTCAATAGTTAGTAATTCATCAGGAAGTACTTTCAATAACTTAGGATTAACTTCTAAAAAAACTTATAAATACAAGGTGAGAGCATATATGACAATTAATGGAGTTAAGTATTATTCATCATTTTCAAGTGTTTTAACAGTAAAAACAAACTAATTTTAAATAGGGCTATTGCTTTAACGGATAAAAATCCGTAAGTGATAGCTTTTATTTAGTTTTAAAAAGAAGTGGATTATATAATCATTTGGAAATTATGGTATAATAAGAGCCAGAAAAAAGTATCAATTTATTTTTAGTAAGGGGGTTATTTAGAATTTGTTTTACTTTAAATATTTTATGATGTTTGTAATAATAATAGAGTTAATGATGAGTTACACTATAATAAGTTCAGCTTATATAGGTTATAAAAAGCAAAGAGTTAAATTTAATAGAATTGTTTTATTGTCTATACTAATGATTGTAATTCTTTTAATTACCTTAGGCATAATAGTTTTTGTTTAGAAGAAAGTATTGACCAATAAGCCCCAGTTATATAACATATAAGTAGAATTTTTATAGATTGGGGAATTTAAATGAAGAAATTAAAATTACTTTTTAAAAGAGAGCCTGTTTTTATGATAGCCATTTTATTGGCAATAATAACTTCTTTTATTTCCTTCCCTAAGCTTGAATATATTAATTTTAAAGTACTTATATTACTTTTTAATTTAATGATAATAGTGGCTGCTTTTACTGAATTAAAGGTACTTGATTATATTGCATCTTCTATATTAATAAGATGTAAGACCTATAAAACCTTAGCATTAGCTTTAATATTTATAACATTTTTTACTTCAATGCTGGTAACTAATGATGTAGCACTAATAACTTTTGTACCATTAACTTTACTTATAGGTAAAAAAAGCAATATGAATATGCTAAAAATAGTTGTATTTGAAACTTTAGCTGCAAATTTAGGAAGTGCGTTAACCCCAATGGGAAATCCACAGAATCTATTTATATATTCTTTTTATAATATAAAGCCATGGGAGTTTTTTAAAATAACTTTGCCTTTAACCATTTTGTCAGCTATATTTTTAATCTTAATTATTATAAAAGAAAAGGATAAAGGTTTAAATTTTAAATTAAACATAAAAAAGCCTACAGAAAAAATTAAGATAGCTGTTTTTACAATATTAATGATAATAATTTTACTTTCAGTTTTTAATGTATTTGATTATAAAGTTACATTAATAATTACGATTTTAGTGGTATTAGTTATGGATAAAAGGCTATTTATTAAAATAGACTATTACTTACTTTTAACTTTTATAGGATTCTTCATTTTTGTGGGAAATATTTCAAATATGAATATAGTAAAAGAATTTATGGAGAATATATTAAATAGTAATACAAGTACATATATATCAGGTTTATTATGCAGTCAAGTAATAAGTAATGTTCCAGCAACTATGCTTCTTTCACCTTTTACAACTTATTATAAAGAACTTCTTTTAGCTGTAAATATAGGAGGTCTTGGAACTTTAATTGCTTCATTAGCAAGTCTTATTTCTTATAAATATTATGCAAAAGAAAACAGGGGAGAAACTGTTAATTACCTAAAAGTTTTTACAGAATACAATCTAATTGGTCTTTTAGTTTTAGGAGTATTATTTTATTGTTTAACATAATCATACTTTTATTTTTACATATTAAGAATATAATAATATTAACAAGATATATTAATAAAGGGTGATAAAATGGAAAGCTTATACACAGATAAAGAGTATGAAGAAGCCAAGAAAAAATGGGAAACATTTAAGTATAATATTATTAATAAAAATAGGTTTTTTAGCGGTAAAACTATAATAAAAGATTTAGATATAATAACAAAAGAATGTATTGAAATTGACAATTCTACATATAAAGGAAGTATTGATTTTTATAGAGCTAGAATAGGTGATTTTAAAAATGCACCCAATAAAGAATTATTAGCCCCACCAAACTATTTAGCTAAAGAAGGTAGATGTAACCCAGAATGGATATCATATTTATATCTTTGTTCAGATATAGAAACTGCAATTAGTGAGGTGAAGCCTAGTGAAGGTGAACTGGTAACTGTTGCAAGAATAGAAATAAATGATAATTGCAAATTCTTCAAATTTAATGTTAATGATGTTCAGGAAGGAAAATATAGAGCTTTAATTAATGTAATAGATGAAGATCTATCTCAAGTTATAACTGCAAATGAAAAGATGAGTTATATCCCCTTTCAGTTTATTAGTGAATATATAAAAAATAAAGGATATTCAGGATTTATTTATAGTAGTGCTGTTGGCGATGGATTAAATTATTTAATTTATGAACCTAAAGATATACAGGTTATTAGTAGGGAATTATTCCATATAAAAGAAGTCAAATATTATTTTGAAAAGATATAAATAGGACTTGAATATTTATACAAAATACAATATAATTAGTAAAAACAATATTTAAGAAGAGTATCTCAAGGGAGAGAAATCTAAGAATTTAGATTTTTTACCTTGAGCTTTTTTTATTTAGGAGGGATTGCGAAGTATTTTGAAATATGTAAAAAAGTAGGTGTTTAATATGGAAAATAAATCATTTATTGTTGATACAACATTAAGATATGGGGAGCAGGAGGCAGGAAGAACTTTTTCAATTAATAAAAAAATAGAAATAGCTAAGTATTTAGATAATAATAATATTTATCAAATTGAAGCTGGAATTCCTGCTATGGGAAAAGCAGAAAAGGATTGCATTATAAAAATAAAGGATCAATGTAAAAATTCATTAATATCAACATGGAATAGGTTAAACATAAAAGACATTAATGACTCTTTTGACTGTGATCCAGATATTATACATTTAAGTGTTCCAACTTCGAATCTTCAGATTTTTACTAATTTAAAAAAGAATAAAATATGGCTAGAGGAAAAATTAAAAGAATGTGTCTTTCATGCTAAGAGTAAAGGTTATGAAGTAACAATAGGCTTTGAAGATGCTTCAAGAACTAATATAACCTATTTAATTCATTTGTGTAATATTTTAAGAAAGCTTGATATTACAAGAGTTAGATATGCTGATACTGTAGGAATGTTAACACCTAGTTATGCAAAAAAGGCAGTAAGTAGATTAATTGAAGAAACTGGTATAGACATTGAAATTCATGCTCATAATGATTTTGGAATGGCTTTAGCTGTGTCTTTAGAAGCAGTTAAAAGTGGAGCAAAATATGTAGATTGTACTTTAGACGGGATTGGAGAAAGAGCAGGAAATTGTAATATGTATGAATTCTGCAAAGTAATGAATATAAATAGAGATTTTTTAGGTAATGAAAAGTTATAGCATTATTAAATACTATAACTTTTCATTGCCTATTTATTGCCTTTTGCTGAGATGTGGTTAATATTGATTTTAAATACCTTTGCATTATTGCCTGCTTTTGCTACATAGTCCATACCGGAATCCATAAAGTTTGCAGAATATTTTTTTAGTATCAGTTTAAAAATCTCTATTTTCTCATCTTCATTAACTTCATTTACAGTTCCGAAAATTATTACACTTTTATACTTAGTTGTAAATTTGTCAGGTACATTCTCCATATCAGTTACAACACAAAAAGATACATTATTATTAAACTTTATATTGTCCAATTTTTGTCCTACAACAGCTGAATGGAAATATATACTGTTATCTTTATAAACATAATTTATAGGTACGCCATAAGGAATTCCATTCTCACCTATAGTAGATAATACACCATAAGGTGCGGTATTAATTATTTGATGCATTTCTTCCTCTGAAAGTAGTCTGTCCTTTCTTCTCATTTCTCTATACATATTAAAACTCTCCCTTCAATTATCTTTTTAAAAGGCCTTTTATTACTATATAATATAGAATATAATAATATTGTACCTATAAAAAGAGACAATAATAAAAATATTAATGGGTACAGTTGGAGGCAATATGCTTGTATTAGATAAAAATTTAGATAAACCATTATATATGCAAATATATGATCAATTAAGGGATAAAATAATATCTGGGGAAATAGAAGAAGGAAGTATGCTTCCATCAATAAGAGTACTTGCAAAAACAATGTTAGTTAGTAGAAATACTGTTGAAAGTGCGTACCAGCAACTTTATTCAGAGGGCTATGTTAAAAGTAAAGTTGGGAGCGGATATGAAGTACAAAAGATAGAAGTGAAAAATAACTGTAATTCAGTTAATAATAAATATAAATTTTGTGAAAAAGATTTTCAAAAACAAATCCATGAGCAAGGTGTGTCTAAGACAGCAAAGTATAATTTTCAATATGGTAGGCTTGATATTTCATATTTTCCACTACGTACATGGCGAAAATTGCTTAATAAGGCATTGCTATCTAATGAAAATGGTAGCATAACAGCATATAATGAAAGAAAAGGAGACTTTGAGCTTAGATTACAAATTATGAAGTATCTATTGGAATCAAGAGGTGTAGAATGCAATCCGGAGCAAATAATCTTATGCCCTGGTGCTATGTCATCTTTAAGTTTAGTATGTCAGCTGTTAATAAATGATTCAGTTATTGCAGGGGTAGAAGACCCTTGTTACGATACTGCTAGAGAGGTTTTTACTAATCATGGCTACCAGGTTGTTCCCATTCAATTAGAGAAAGATGGTATTAAGCTAAGTGAATTAGAGAATTCCCATGTAAAATTACTGTACATTACACCATCACATCAGTTTCCAACTGGTGTTGTTATGCCAATAAATAAAAGGCTTAAGCTTTTAGAATGGGCAGAAAAAAATAATGCATATATAATTGAAGATGATTATGATAGTGAATTACGTTATAATAGCAGGCCAATACCATCTATTCATTCTCTTGATAGAAAAGGTCGTGTAATTTATATAAATAGTTTTTCAAAATCACTTGCTCCTGGTATAAGAATGGGATTTCTTGTTTTACCAGAGGAATTGCGACAAAAGTACCAAACTAATTTTTCAAAATACAATTGTTCTGTACCATGGCTTGAGCAAAGAGTCATGTGTAACTTTATTAAGGAAGGTCACTGGAACAGGTTTCTTAACAAAATCTGTCTAATAAATAAAAGGAAACATGACACATTGATTAGTACTATAAAGGAGCAAATGGGATCTAAAGTAAAAATATATGGAGAAAATGCTGGACTTCATATTTTGCTTGAAGTAGATAATGGAATGACAGAAAAAGAATTAATAGAAGCAGCTAAAGGAGTAAATGTTAAAATATATCCTGTATCAAATTACTGGAGCAACCCACAAAAATACTCTAATAATATGGTGATATTAGGATTTAGCAGTTTATCTGAAGAAGAAATTATCTCAGGAATCCTATTACTGAAATCTGCTTGGTTATTCTAGAGATAAAGCTTTTAGAACTTCTGCATTTAAACAAGTGAAGTAGCAGTAATAGTAAAAGCAACCTAGTTTTGAAAATGGCTTAGTATTTTGTTCTTTTTTGATTGGAACTTTTATCCTATTTGTTATACAATAAATATAGGATAAAGTACGAGAAGGAGATAAAATATGAGAGATATATCAACAATAATTAATGAAATGATTAATTATTATAAAGGTGACGTAAAAAGGATTAATCATTTTATGAAAGTTTATGCCATTTCTAAAACAATTGGTGAATTGGAAGGAATAGATGAAGAAACACAATATATATTAGAAATTGCTGCTGTTACTCACGATATTGGAATTAAAAAAAGTGAAGAAAAATATAATTCTAGCGCTGGTAAATATCAAGAAATTGAGGGACCAGCAGTAGCAAGAGAAATGTTATCTAAGATTGGAATTAGGAATGATATAATTGAAAGAGTTTGCTATTTGATAGGTCACCATCACACTTATAATAATGTTCAAGGAATAGACTATCAAATTCTAATTGAGGCTGATTTTTTAGTTAATATATATGAAGACAATTTAGATAAGGATGCAATATTAAAGGCTAAAGAAAAATGCTTTAAAACGAAATCTGGAATTAAATTTTTAACTAATTTTTATTTTCCTACAGAAGAGAAAGTTTTAGAACCTAAAAAAGAAGAAGTAAGGTTAGATGAATCAAAATGTTATAAAGAAATTAGTCCTTTAGAAAAATGGGATGTAAGTGATGCAATATTCTATCAAATATATCCACTTGGTTTCTGTGGAGCACCAAAATTTAATGATAAAAGTGAGGGAGTAACTTCAAGAATAAAAAAGGTTATTGATTGGATACCTTATTTAAAATCTTTAAATATTAATGCAATATACTTTGGCCCAATTTTCGAATCTACAGAGCATGGATACGATACTGATGATTATTATGTAATAGACAGAAGATTAGGCAGTAATGAAGACTTTAAAGAAGTTTCAAAAATTCTTCATGAAAATGGCATTAGAGTTGTACTTGATGGAGTATTTAATCATGTAGGAAGAAACTTTTGGGCTTTTAGAGATGTAATTGAAAACAAGCAAAATTCAAAATATTGCGGATGGTTTAATAATCTTAATTTTAATGGTGGAAGTCCTATGGGGGATCCATTTACTTATGATGCTTGGGAAGGCCATTATAATTTAGTTAAGCTAAACTTAAAAAATCCGGAAGTTGTTTCACATTTACTTGGAGCAGTTAATATGTGGATGGATGAATTTAATATTGATGGCTTAAGACTAGATGCGGCAGATTGTGTAGACTTAGATTTCTTTCATGAATTAAATAAATTTACTAAAAGTAAGAAAGAAAATTTTTGGCTAATGGGTGAAATAATTCATGGAGATTATACAAGATGGGCAAAAAATGGATATTTAGATTCTGTTACAAATTATGAATGTTATAAAGGAATATATTCTTCACACAATGATAAAAACTATTTTGAAATAGCATATTCATTAAATAGGCAATTTGGAAATGGTGGAATTTATAAAGATCTATTACTATATAATTTTGCTGATAATCATGATGTTAACAGAGTTGCTAGTACTTTGAATAATAAAGAAAATCTTTTTAATGAGTATACTATGATTTATACTATGCCAGGAATACCTTCAATATATTATGGAAGTGAATGGGGAATTGAAGGGGTAAAAGTAAATGGTTCTGATGAAGAATTAAGACCTGAAATAAATTTAAGTGACATTATAGAAAATGACTTATCAAATCATATAAGTAAACTAGGAAATATATATATGAAATTAGCTCCCCTTAGAAAAGGAAGTTATGAGCAAGTTTTAGTTAGAAATGAGCAATTAATATATAAAAGAACTTATGATAATGAAACAGTTTATGTATTGTTAAATTTATCAGATACAGAATATGGTGTAAATTTGAAAGTAGATGGACAAAATCAAGTAAAAGATATTTTAAATAATGAGATTATTACTGTAAACAATAATGACTTATATACTATAATACCTCCACATGGTGCAAGAATAATAATGTAAATAAAAAGGAAGGCTATGCTTTTATGGATGAAATTCATAATAGCATAGCCCTATTAAATTATTGCAATATTCAAGGTAATTATGAATTAAATGAAAACAATTCCAAAATTATCTTTAAACATTGTAAAAGTATGCTAAAATTATAGCTGGGAACGATTTCAAAAAATGGAGGGATATTTAGATGTTTAAAAAGAGGAATAAAAAAATAGCATGGGCAGCATTACTGGTATTTATACTAACAACAGTGCTAAGTACATTACCTGCAAGGTTTGTAAAATCAGCAGATGTAGGTGATACATTATTAGAATCTGCAGCACCTATTATTGGAACTGACAATACTATTACATTTAGCTATAAGGGAGAGGCTACAGATGTTTATTTAGCAGGATCAATGTATGGTGGTGATTGGGGAGCAACCAAGCAGGCAATGACTAAAAATGCTAATGGTGTTTGGACAAAAACCATTGACGTAGCTGAAAATGATTCGGAATTCACCTATAAATTTATTGTTGATGGTAGCTGGATAGTAGATCCTAAAAATCCTAATGGAAAAGACGATGGATATGGAGGCTCTAATTCTTGGGTTAATTTAGTAGGTGTTACTAAAGCAGCAGCACCAATAGTTGATAAAGAAAATAAAACTATTACTTTTACTTACAAAAATCCAGAGGCAACTACTATTAATTTAGCTGGTGAAATGAATGGATGGAGTGGTACAGCAACTTCAATGGACAAAAATGAATACGGTGTATTTAGTAAAACAATCAGCTATGAAGATGGAGTAAAAGGATATGAATATAAATTAGTTGTTGATGGAGCATCTGATTGGATTTTAGATCTATCTAATTCAAAAACAAATAATGGAAATAGTTATGTTCAAATATTATCTGATGCAGAATCTGGATCAGGGGTAATTAATGATGATGGAACAATTACATTTAGGTATAAAGAAGCAGCATCTTCTGTATATGTTACAGGTGATATGAATGGATGGAATACAAAAGCAAATTCATTAACAAAAGGTGCTGATGGAATTTGGACTACAAAAATAAGATTGGATAGTGATAATGCACAAACTGTTAAATATAAATTAATAGTTGATGGTACAAGCATACAAGACCCATTAAATAATGAAGAAGTAGATGATGGATTTGGTGGAAAAAATTCTGTAGTGAATTATCCAGCTTATACTGGAAGAACTGTAACATTACCAGGAACACTTTCATTAGGCTTTACTGGAGGTAGTGGAACATGGAATGTAAGTGATCCAGCATTAAAGATGGATTATATAGGAAATGGGCTATATAAGAAAACTATTTCTAATTTTAAAGCAGGAAGATATGAATACAAAGTTGCACTTAATAATTCTTGGTCAGAAAATTATGGGGATAAAGGTGCAGCTGGTGGAAGTAACATTTCATTAAATGTACCAAGTGATACAGATATAACATTTTGGTATAATGATGATTCTCATAATGTAGTAAATAGTTTGTCCTATAAAACATTAACTATTGACCTATTAAATAATGGTGTATCTATAGGAAAACTAACAGACAAGAGATTAAATGGTGTTTATAAATGCAAAGTAAGTTTAACTGCTGGCACATATAGCAATTTATCATTATCAATTAATGATGGAACTTCAAATAAAACAGTAAACATTGATGAATTCACTTTAGAAAGTGATAAGGATGTTACATTTACTTATGATCCTATAACTGAAATATGTTTTAATGATTCTTCAGATCATAAGGTAGATATAAATTCAATATACTATGATTCAAGAGATACTGATTTTAAAGAGCCTTATGGAGCAACACCTATTTCTAGTAAAATTGATTTTTCAATAAAAATTAAAAATGATGAAGCTTCAAGTGTAAAGCTTGTAGTTACAGGGCCAATAGGAACAAAGGTTGTAGATCTTGAAAAGAATGGAAGCTTTGATGATGAAAATGAAAAATGGAGTGGAAGTTTTACTCCAAGCAAAATAGGAACATATTCTTATTATTTTGCAATATCAAATGGAAATGACATTAAGGCTTATGGAGATGATGATGGTTTCTTCGGTACAGGTAAAGCAGGAGAACTTGGAGAACCTTCAAATTATGAATTTAATGTTTGTACTTCAGATTTTAAAACACCTGATTGGTTGAAAAATGGAGTTATATATCAAATATACCCAGATAGATTCTTTAATGGTGATTTAGAAAACGATTATTTACAAAAATACGCTAGAGGTAATACACAATATGAATTCCCTACTAATTGGTATTCATTACCTAAGAATCCACAATTAATGTCAAAACCAGGATATGATTATCCTTCAAATGCTAATTTGGGAAAAGATAAAGATTCATGGTCAAATGATTTATATGGTGGTGACTTAAAAGGTATTGAAGCAAAGGTTAAATATTTGAAATCTTTAGGAGTTACTATTCTATATATGAATCCAATAGGACAATCAATATCAAGTCATAGGTATGATACAACAAATTATAATACTGTAGATCCACTACTTGGTAATTTAGATGATTTTGTTAACTTATCAAAGGTTGCTAAAGCAAATGGAATGCATATCATTCTTGATGGAGTATTTAATCATATTTCTGACGATTCAATTTACTTTGATAAGTATGGAAAATATATTGCTGCTGGAAAACCACTTGGTGCATATCAATATTATAAAATGGTATATGATGAAATGAACAACAATGGTTTAACAAGAGAAGAAGCAGAAGCAAAAACAGTGGCATATTATAATGCAAAAGGTATTACAGATTTCCATTACAAAGATTGGTTTATTATAAATAATACTTTTGATTCAGTTACTGGTAAATATTCTTATACCTATGAAGGCTGGGGAGGCTATGATTCAATGCCTGTTATCCAAGCATTAAATGGTTCTGAATATAATATTAGTTCTTGGGCAGATGAAATAATTGATGGTGATAATTCTGTTGCAAGACAATGGTTAAGAAATGGGTCAAGCGGATGGAGATTAGATGTTGCTAATGAAGTTTCAGATGAAACTTGGAGAGCTTTTAGAAATGTAGTAAAAGAAGAAGGTGACAATGCAATAATTGGTGAAATATGGACTGATGCTTCAAGTTATTTACTTGGTGATATGTATGATTCAGTTATGAATTATAGATTTAGAGGAAGTATGCTTGGATACGTTCAAGGTACTAAAACTGATGACAATGCAAAAGCTCCTTATTCAGCTAAAGATGCAATGAATGAACTTGAAAAAATGAGAGAACAATATCCAAAAGAAGCTTTAGAAGTAATGATGAATTTAGTAGATTCTCATGATACACAAAGGGCAATATCATCTATTGATGGATATGGAAAAGGTGGAGAAAATAGAGATTTTGCTAAAGATCCAACAACTACAGCGTTAGAAAAAATGCATTTATTATCTTTACTTCAAATGACATATGTAGGTTCTCCAACAATATACTATGGAGATGAAATGGGACTTCCAGGTTGTGATGATCCAGATAATAGAAGAGCAGTTCCTTGGGGCAAAGGAAATGAAGATTTAGTTAATTGGTATGCACAATTAGCAAGTATTAGAAGCAGTTATTCAAATTTAAGAACTGGTGATACTAATGTATCAAAGGTTAATTCAGAATATGAAAATGATGTATTAGCTTATACAAGAATAGATTCAAGTAATAAGGCATTAGTAGCTGGTAACAGACTTGGAAATGAAATAGAAGTAACATTAACAACACCAGGTATAGAAGATGGAACAAAATTAACTAATATATTAGATGTTTCAGAAACTTATGTTGTTGAAAATGGAGAAGTAACAGCTAAAATACCTGCATATAGAGGTATTATATTAGTTGATAATGTTAAAGATGTTTCATATAACAAAGATGGATTAGTTGATGCTTACAGTGAGGAATATATAGTATCTGATAGAATAGCACCAAAAGATGATATAGACATAATTTCAGAAATTAATTCTGCTACAAATGGTAGTACAGTAGTAATTTCAACAATTAATGAAGGTATAAGCAGAAATGTTTTACAAGCTTTAGTAGACAATAAAGATAAAGGTATTATCCCAATATTAATTAGAGGAAATACAAAGTTAATTATCAAAGATCCTGAAGGATTACTTAATAAATTAATTGAGTCAGGACAAAATGATGTTCAAATTATTATGAAAGAGGAAATCGAGAACAAAGAAATTTTAGATAAGTTTGGTAATATTATTGTAGGACAAATTTCTTTTAGTACTAATTTACCTGATGGAATCCTTGGAACAGAAATAGAAATACAAGTGCCAGTTGATAAAGAATATATTGGAAAGACATTATACTTATATTATGTAACAGATGATAATAAGGTTGAATTAATGTCAAAAGGTGAAGTAACTGCAGTTCTAGGGGCTAATGGAGAAGTAGAAAGTGGATTATTTACTTGTTATGTAAATCATTTTAGTGATTTCATAATAGTTAATGAAGAAATTCAAATTGATAGTGAAGGAAATCCAATAGCTTCAAAACCAGAAAAAACAGGTGATACTGTTAATAAATTTATTTTAATATTAGGATTAATGTCAGTATCTACTGTGATAATTATAATGGAAAGTAAATATAGAAGAAAGAAAGTTAAATAATTAATTGTTACTAAGGAGCTGTGCTTACGGGTGAAAATCTGTAAGGGCAGCTCCTAATTTTATTTAATAATTTATTGTTAAGGAGTAGAAGAATGGGGAGTAGAGAACAACTAAGAGATGAGAATAGAAATCACAGATCTCTAGAAACATTTTTAGGGAGCTTGTGTCCACCGAAAAGATCTAAGAAATTCTCAAAAAAGATGAAAACGTTACTAAAAATTATGGAAATGTTAATAATTTGTGATATAATATAGAATATGTAACAAATTGTTCATAAGTGGGGGAATCATGTAAAGGTTTAAGAATGATTTATATGATCCAAAAAAAAGAATATGAGGTGGTAAAATGAATTCTACATTAAAAAAGATCAAAGACTTCAAATGGCAAGTTAGTATCTTTGCATTAATTGTTTTTTGTTTTAGCTTATTACCAATGCCAAATGGTGTAACTAAAGCAAATGAATCATTAGGTGCTGTTCGTAATGCTGACGGTACTGTAACAATATCCGTTGAATATAGCGGAGATTCTCTATATTTAGTTGGAGACATGACAGATTGGGCTGCAGGCCAAATTGAAATGACTAAAGGCGAGGATGGTATTTTTAGAGGTACAACTAAAGTATTAAGCCCAGGAACTTATGGTTATAAATTTAAGCCTAATGCAGATAATTGGAATGGAGATTTCAATCAAGAAGGTATTAGTGGAGGAGCAAATTCATCCTTTACAATAAAACCTCTTGGTGTATCAAAAAATGATGATGGTACAGTAACATTTAGATGTGAATATAGTGGAGAAAATTTAACTATTGCAGGGAACTTTACAGAATGGGCATCAAATCCTATTCAAATGAAAAAAGGTAATGATGGTGTATTTGAAGCAACAGTTACATTAAATCCAGGATCTTATGAGTATAAATATAAAGATGGAGATAATTGGTTTGTTGATCCAGCAAATGCTAATCAGTCAAATGGTAATTCAGCTTTCACAGTGGTTTCATCTGTAACAGTAGTAAGTCCTGTTGATAACAAAGATGGAACAGTTACATTTAGCACTCAATATAATGGAGATACTTTATATTTAATCGGTTCTATGGTTAATTGGGATGTATCAAAACAAATTCCAATGACTAAAGGAGAGAATAATGTATTTTCAGTTACAATTCCTTTAGAAAAAGGTAGCTATCAATATAAATTCAAACCAAAAGCAGATAGCTGGAGTGGAGCTTTTGCAGATCCAAACAATACTGAATATGCAGGAGAAAATTCAGTTGTTAATGTTGGGGATGTAGTAGTACAACCTAAAAAAACAGTAATATTCAAATATGTTAGAGAAGACAAAGATTACGATGGATGGAATATTTGGACATGGTCTACAGGAGCTAAAGATGGACAACAAGATTTTGTAGAAGTAAAAGATGGAGAAGCTATTTCTAAATTCCAAGTAGCAAATGATGCAACTTCTGTTGGATTTGCATTAAGAAAAGGAACTGGATGGGATATTAAAGATCCATATGATTCAGATAGATATATTAATATAGATCCATCAATGAAAGTAATAAAAGTTAAAGTTACAAGTGGTGTTGGGGAAATATTCCAAGTGCCAGCTATTAAATCAGCTGTAATTGATAATGGAAAAATTAATTTTAAATATAGAAATGAAGATTTATTTGCAGAAGATAAGCAAGATGAATTAGATAAGGTTCAATTAAAGGTTAGCTTTAATGATGGTACAAGCACTCTTTATGATATGGATTATGATTCATTAAATGAATACTTTGGATATACATTAAATGACATAAAAGAAGGAGCTTATAAATATAGCTTCATATACACTAAAGATGGTGTATCTACTGAAACAGAAGAAAATATTATTGAATATAAAAAATTATTAATTGGTGGAGAAGCAACAGTATCACCAGAAGAAATTAATAGCGATGAAAATGCAGTTTTAGATTTACAATTAAATGGTGATGGAGAAGACAAAGAATCAATTAGAGAAATTAATTTAGATTTATCAAACTTAGGTGGACCTAATAAAGTAGGAATGGAATTAAATTTATTTGATAATACTAAATTAAGTCAAACAATTGCTGTTTCTGATTCAGTATCAGCAGGTGAAAAAGAAATTCCTATAACAGTAGTTGATAAAAATGGAGAATCACATGAATTATCTGCTAAAGTTACAGTTAAAACTAAAAATGCAAATGCTACTTCAGATTTTGGATTTGATGAATCAAGAATTTACTTTGCAGTAACAGATAGATTTTTAAATGGTGACGAAAGCAATGATGATCCTAATGGAAACAATTATGATAAAACTAACCCATTTAGTTATCATGGTGGTGACTTAAAAGGATTAACTGAAAAAGTACCTTATTTAAGTGATCTTGGAATTAATGTAATTTGGATAACTCCAATTGTTGAAAACACAGATTTTAATCAAATGTTCTCTTCTAATGGAACACAATATTCTTATCATGGATATTGGGCTAAGAATTTTGAAATACTTGATCCACATTTAGGAACAATGTCAGATTTAAAGACATTAATAGATACAGCTCATGAAAATGGAATTAAAATTATGGTTGACGTTGTATTAAATCATACTGGATATGGAATGAAAGCAGAAGATGAAAATGGAAATGGTGCTACTAATAATTATCCAACAGATGAAGATAGAAAAGTATTTGATGGAATGATTAGAACAAATCCAGGTAGTGATGCAATAACTCAAGAATCTTCAGGATTACCTGATTTAGTTACTGAAAATCTACAAGTAAGAAATAAAATTATTGAATGGCAAACTTCATGGCTTGAAAAAGCAATGACTGACAAAGGAAACACTATTGATTACTTTAGAGTAGATACAGTTAAACATGTTGATAATGCAACTTGGAAAGCATTTAAGAATAAATTAACAAGTATTAACCCAGAATTCAAATTAATTGGAGAATATTATGGAGCAGATGTTAATACTGATGGTGGACAGTTACAATCAGGACAAATGGATGGATTATTAGATTTTGCTTATAAAAACAAAGCAAGAGATTTTGTTAATGGAAATATTGATGATACTGCAGGCTACTTAGATACAAGAGCTGATAAAATTGATAATACAAGAGTCCTTGGACAATTCTTAAGCTCTCATGATGAAAATGGATTCTTAACATCTGTTAATTATGATTTAGGAAAGCAAATGGTTGCAGCTTCACTTCAAATTACAGATAAAGGGGTACCAGTAATTTACTACGGTGAAGAATTAGCTATGACAGGACTTAATGGAATGGATAACTTAGATGCTAATCGTTATGATATGGACTTTTCTAGATTAGATAATAATGAATATAAAAATGTTTATAATCACTATAAGAAATTATTAAATATTAGAAAAGATAATTCATTAATATTTGCAAAAGGAAATAGAAAAACAATAGCAGGAGGCAGTGATGAAAAATATTCAGCCTTTGAAAGAAGCTATAATGGAGAATCTATTATTTCTGTATTAAATGTTGATGAAAGTGCTAGAAGTATAGATCTAGAAGTTCCATTTAATGAAGGAGATAAAGTAGTAGATTTATATAGTGGTGCAGAATATGTTGTTGATGCAAATAAGACAATAAAGATAAATGTTCCTTCAATGAGTGAAGGTGGAACATCAATATTAAAAGCTGTAAAAGCTAATACTGATGACAATACTGGAGATAATGAAGATAACAATGGAAATGGAAATGATAATTCTGGTGTTTTAGGGGATAATGATATTACTAATGGTAATAACACAAAAACTTCTGATAATATAAGTACTACAGGATTAATTGCTTTAATTGTTGTTTTTGTAGGTGCCGTAGCAGTAATTGGAGGAGTAATAATAAAGAAAAAGAAAAGAGTATAAAGTAAATAAAATAGTTAAATATATCTTGCATTTAATATCCAATTATGATATTATATCAGTGTAGTAAGACTACAAAAATTATTTATTAAAGATTCACTAGATAATAATATTTCTCCGGTTTAAGGAATTATTAATTATTAATCGAATGGTCTTTAAACAGGAGGAATAGTAAATGGAAGATAAGACTATACAATGTGTTGATTGCGGTAAGGATTTTGTTTTCACTGCAGGAGAACAAGAATTCTACAAAGAAAAAGGATTCGAAAACGAACCAAAGAGATGTCCAGATTGTAGAAGAGCTAAGAAGCAACAAAACAACAGAAGATAGTATATGGATAGGGAGCTATAAGAGTTTTACTCTTATAGCTTTTTCTTTTTGGAAAAATAATATTATTAAGCTACTTTTTAACTATTCTTTCTAAGCATTTAAGATTTTTTTGAGTTTTAGTACTAATTATTTTTAAAGCTATTATACCTTTTGCAATTTCTTTTAATAGGCATTTTTCCTCTTTAGTAATACAACCTCTTTTTTCTAATAATTCTTTTAATTCGCAAAAATCTTTTTCTATTCTTTTAATATTTTGGTCTAGGCAACAAAAGTCTTTAAATAATCTTTCGAAAGCTCTCTTGATTTCTCTGTGGATATTTTTATCGTCTTTGTCATCTTTATCATCACAGTGGCAGTCTTTATCATCTTTGTCATCTTTGTCATCTTTACATTCTTTATATTCGAAATAAGGACGTTTTTCTTTCTTTTCTTCACAGCGGCAGTCTTTATCATCTTTGTCATCCCAGCAATGTTTCTTTTCTTTTTTTTCATCACAATCCATGAAATGTTTAACAAAATCATCTTTTGAAAAATAATTGTTACTATAATAATCCATTAACTCTCACACCTTTTTTTATTGAGTCAATTACTTGACACTAATATATAATATGTAAAACAAAAAAAAGTGTGAAAATAAATTGAATTATGGTATAATATTAATTGTCTTTTTGGGGTATCGCCAAGCGGTAAGGCATCAGACTCTGACTCTGACATTCGCGGGTTCGAATCCTGCTACCCCAGCCAATATTTTCAATTCTACATCATATCTTATTAATTTCTATGTAAAAAATTACTATAATATATTCATAACCTAGTATATAATATAAATATAAAATAATTAGGGGGAAAGTATATGAAAAAGAAAATATGCTTATTTTTATCATTTTTATTAATGCTTTCTTTTGTTGGATGTGGTAAGTCTAAAGAAGAAGATAACAATAATCCAACTGAAGAAACACAAAGCAAAATTACTGTATATCATGAAGATCTTTGTGATGCTGTTTATGAAGATTTCTTAGAAATTAATATTGGAGATAATTATGATAAAGTAGTAGAAAATTTAGGAGAACCAAACCAACTTGATACTACAAATGGAGAAAATCTTTATAGTTGGAATGCTAAAGAAGGGTATACAATTTCTTTGATAGAGAAAGATGGGAAAATAATTTCTAAATCCGATACTGTTGATTCAAAAATAAAAAGTAATGTAACATTAGAAATGTATAAGAAGGTGGAACTTGGAATGACCTTAGATGAGGTAGAAGCTATTCTTGGAAAAGGTAGGTTATCATATGAAGTTAAAGATGGAGATAATGTAAAAAGCATGTATGCATATTATAATGAAGATAATTCAAATGCAATTATTACATATACTAATAAAATAGTTTCAAACTTTAGTGAAAATAATTTAAAATAAAATTCACGATATTGAAAAATAATACAAATGGAAGTAAAATATACTTATAACGGAAAAAATGGAGGAATGATAACATGGGAACGGAAACTGATCCCACAAGTTTAACTATGCAAATTTTGCTATTAATATTTTTAACTTTAATTAATGCTTTTTTTGCATCTGCCGAAATGGCAATTGTATCACTAAATAAAACTAAAATGAAAGTTCTGGCTAATGAAGGAAATAAAAAAGCAAAAATCATTTTAAAAATAGCAGAAGAACCAACACAATTTTTATCTACAATACAAGTAGGGATAACACTAGCTGGATTCTTTGCCAGTGCTTCAGCTGCTACAGGTTTGTCGCAAGAATTGGGACAGGCATTGATTAAGATGGGTATTCCTTATGGAGATACTATTGCTTTTATTGGAATAACAATATTATTGTCATATTTCACTTTAGTTTTTGGAGAGCTTTTTCCTAAGGAAATAGCATTAAATAATAGTGAAAAAATATCTATGGCATCAGTAAGTATAATTTTGGTTATTTCAAAATTTGCAAAACCATTTGTAAAAATATTATCTTTATCAACAAGTTTTCTTGTTAACATAACAGGAGTAAACAAAAATAAATCTGATAATCTGGTTACAAAGGAAGAAATAAAGTCACTTGTAGAAACTGGTGAAGAACATGGTACCATAAATGAAACTGAAAAAGAAATGATAGATGGTATATTTAGGTTTGATGGAAAAAAAGTTGATAAAATAATGATTCCAAGAACAGAAGTTTATTGTATAGATTGTAGTGAAGATATTTCAACATATTTTGATGAAATGCTTCAGAAAAGATATTCAAAAATTCCAGTTTATGAAAATGAGATAGATAATATAGTAGGTGTGCTTTATATTAAAGATTTAATTATTGAAGCGAAAAAAGTAGGCTTTGATAATATAGATATTAAAAAATTAATAAAAGAACCATATTTTGTCCCGGAATGTAAGCAAGTAAAAGATTTATTTGATGAAATGCAATGTTCTAAAAAACAAATGGCTATTATAATCGATGAATATGGAGGATTTTCAGGAATAGCTACCATTGAAGATTTAATAGAGGAAATAATCGGAGAAATAGAAGATGAGTTTGATAAAAGAGAAGATAGTATAAAAAAGATATCTGATTCTAGCTATTTAGTAGATGGGGTAACTACATTAGAAGAAATAAATGAAAAATTAGACCTTAATATTACATCTAATGATGTTGATACATTAAATGGATATCTAATAAACAAATTAGGTAAAATACCAACAGAAGATGTAAATAAAGTTATTGAGGAAGAAAATATAAGTTTTAAAATTGAAGAGGTAAATGATAAGAGGATAGAAAAAGTAATTATTAATTTGTAAAAAATATAAATAGCTGCCTTAATGGCAGCTAAGAAAAATCAAAAAAATGTTTACAAAAAATACACATTTTATTAAAATTGTGGTATAATTAATTAGTGATTATTAATTGGGTATATAAGGGTTAATTTGAAGGTATTTCATTTTGTAAATGATTACTTGAGAGGAGGGGGAAAATGGAGATAAACATAAGAATGGAAAGTAAAAACTTATTTGAATTTACTTTACTTTTGCTATTTATAGGGATATTAAATTTGGGTTTTAATTATTTCTTTTGTAAAAATATGCATACGTTAAGTATATTAATAGGCTTTTTGCCATTTATAATTATAATGATTAGAAATCATATTGCTCAACAAAAAGCAGTTTCTAATTATTCAGTTGTTACTCCATTTATTATTGGAATATTTATTGCAATAATTTTTGCCAATATTGCATTAACTAAGGTTTATGATAGAGTTGGAGTTAATATGGATTTAGATTCCTATGAAAAATATTTAGAACTTGATAAATATGGTGAAAACAAATATATAGATCATTTTCCTGAGAAGATTCCTGACTTTGCTGATAAGGCAGAAATAAGAGAGTGGACTGGCATTGTGCCAAGAGAGTTAGGATTTTACCTTTATTATAAAATTGATGAAAATAATATACCTAATTTGGAATTAGATTCCTATAAGGAAAAATCAAAGGAAGTTATTAATACTGTAAGTAAATTAGAGGATGTAAGACAAGTAGTTGTAATTCCAGATAGGGTTATAGAAAGTCTTAAGATTGAAGACGGAAAGGACTTTACAATATTCCTTTTAGATGGTAGTCCAATAACAGAAGTTACTAGTGGCTATTCTTATGGAGTTGGAATAAATTATACAGATAAAAGAGTTTTATTTTTCACTGAGAGGTGGTAAAATAAGCCTTAAAGAATAATAAATATAAAGAAATTCCCTATTATTTAGTTTTACTAAAATAGGGATTAATTTTTTTATGTAATAAATTAAAATTAAAGTTTAGTTAATATCTATTAATATTAACTATTGACAAAATTAGAATAACAGAATATTATAGTACAAGATAATAAAAATATAGTTTCTTATCAAGAGAGGTGGAGGGACTGGCCCTATGAAGCCCAGCAACCCAATAGTTAAACATATGACTATATATTTGGGTGCTAAATCCTGCAACATATTTTTGTTGGTAGATGAGAGAATAAACAATGGTGATATTTACACTAGGGATTTATTCTCTAGTGTTTTTTTGAGAATAAAAGTTCTAGAAAGGGGATATACCATGATAGAAATAAAAAACGTATATAAAAATTATGGTAGCACAGAAGTACTAAAAGATATTTCAATTTCTATTGAAGAAGGAGAAATATATGGAATAATTGGACAAAGTGGAGCTGGAAAGTCAACATTATTAAGATGTATTAATGGACTTGAAGGATATGATAAAGGTACAATTAATGTAATGGGAAAAGAAGTATCAAGTTTAAATGAAAAGGAATTAAGGAAATTTAGAAAAGACTTAGGAATGATATTTCAAAATTTTAATTTATTACAAAGAAAAAATGTATATGATAATATAGCACTTCCACTAGAAACTTGGGGATATAAGAAGGACTATATAAAAGAAAAGGTAACAGAACTTCTAGAATTAGTTGGACTTTCAGATAAAGCTAAAAGTAAGCCTTCTGAATTAAGTGGAGGACAAAAGCAAAGAGTGGCAATTGCTAGGGCTTTGGCATTAGATCCTAAAATACTTTTATGTGATGAAGCTACATCAGCTCTTGACCCTAAAATAACAAAGGATATTCTAGCACTTCTTTCAAAAATCAATAAAGAACTTGGCATAACTATTGTTATAGTTACTCATCAAATGGAAGTAATAAAAGAAGTATGTGAAAAGGTTGCTTTAATTGATGAGGGAAAAATAGAAGTAGAAGGAAAGTCAGAGGATTTATTCTTAAGACCAGGAGTATCATTAAAGAAATTTTTAGGTGAAGGTAATGAAGAGGATTTACTTGATAATACTGGAATTAATATAAAGTTATTTTTCCCAAAAGATTCAAGTGAAAATACAATAATAACCAAAATGGCAAGAGAATTAAATGTAGATTTTTCAATTGTTTGGGGAAAACTTGAAAGATTTAGAGATAATGTAGTAGGAAATTTGGTAATAAATATTGCTGAATCAGATAAAGATAAAATATTAGAATACTTAAAAACTAAAAACATAGAATGGGAGGTATTATAAATGGAAAAAATGGTAGAGTTAATATGGCCTGAACTTTTGAATACATTAATAATGGTTGTTCCTTCAACAATTTTAGCAGTATTAATTGGTTTTATTCCTGCAATAATACTTACAATAACTGATAAAGATGGGTTAAGACCAAATCAAGGAATATACAAAATTGTTGATTTTATAATAAATACTTTAAGGAGTTTTCCTTTTATAATTTTAATGGTGGCAATAATACCTTTTACTAGATTATTAGTTGGAACATCAACAGGAGTATATGCAGCTATTGTTCCATTAACAGTAGCAACATTTCCATTTGTATCAAGAATAGTTGAATCTTCATTAAAAGAAGTAGATAAAGGTGTTATAGAAGCAGCAAAATCTTTTGGTGCAAGCAATTCACAGATATTATTTAAGGTTATGTTTAAAGAAGCAGTACCTTCTATTGTATCAGGTATTACATTAACAGTAATAAGTTTAATAGGATATTCAGCAATGGCAGGTACTATAGGTGCAAAAGGTCTTGGAGATCTAGCTGTACGATATGGCTTTCAAAGATTCCAAACTGATGTAATGGTATGTACAGTAATAGTATTAATTATATTAGTACAAGTATTACAATCATTAGGAAATTACTTATATAAAAAATTATCATAGTATAAATGGAGGTAAATAAATGAAAAAAAGATTTTTATCAATAGGATTAATAGGAGTTTTAGCTTTTACTTTAATGGGTTGTGGTTCAAAAAGTGATGATAAGACAATTAAAATAGGTGTTTCAGCAGTTCCACATGAAGAAATAGTAAATGAAATAATACCAGACTTAGAAGCAGAAGGATACAAAGTAGAAGTAACAGAGTATAGCGACTATGTAATACCTAATACTGCACTTCAAGAAGGAGAACTTGATGCAAACTATTTCCAACATATTGCATATTTAAATGAAACTAATGAATCTAAAGGATATAATTTAACATATACTGCTGAAGTTCATGTTGAGCCAATGGGAATATATTCAAACAAAATAAAAAACATTAGTGATTTAAAAGAAGGAGATAAAGTGGCAATACCAAATGATCCTTCAAATGAAGCAAGAGCTTTAAGACTATTACAGGCAGCAGGTTTAGTAAAAATAAATGATAGTGAAACAGCAACACCAAAAGATATTACTGAAAATAAGTTAAACTTAAAATTTGAAGAATTAGAAGCAGCACAACTTCCAAGAAGCTTAGATGATTTTGATGCAGCAGTTATTAATGGAAATTATGCATTACAAGCAGGATTGGATGTTAATAAAGATGGACTTTACATAGAAGATAAAGATGATAAAAATATTAAGAATATGAGAAATGTTCTAGCTGTAAAAAAGGGTAATGAAAATTCAGAAAAAATACAAGCATTAACAAAAGCCTTAACTTCAGATAAGGTTAAGAAGTTTATTGAAGAAAAATATAAAGGAACAGTTATTCCAGTATTCTAAAGGTAAATGGATTGAGCTATCGCAATTAGCGATAGCTCTTATATTTTACATTAAAGTAAGTAAAAATTATTTCAGTAAAGAACTTTTTATTAACTATTAAGCTAAAATATAGAAATATTATATAATATGGTATACAATTTAGAATATATAATAGTTAAATGGAGGTCATTATGAGACTTATACCTATTGAATGTGTTAGAAAAAATTCATATTTGGGAAAAACTATATATGATGATTATGGAAAAGTTTTATTAAAAAAAGGAATAAAGCTTACTGAATCAATAATAAAAAGTATTTATGATCAAAATATATTTTCAGTTTATATAGAAGATGAATATAGTGAAGAAGAGATTAATGAAATTATTAAACCAGAGCTAAGACAAAAATTCATTTCTGTAATAAAAGAAACTTTTAATGAAATAAATAAGAGAGTTAATGTAAATGATGAAGCTGAAAAAAGTGATATGGATTATTTTAATCATATAAATAATATTGCGGAAGAGTTAATTAATAGTGTATTATCTAATAAGGATACATTAATTAATTTAGTAGACATTAAAAGTATGGATAATTACACCTATCAGCATTCAGTTAACGTAGCAGTTATTTCTATAGTTATTGGATTTAGTTTACAAATGTCAAGGGAAGAATTAATTGACCTAACTTTAGGGGCATTAATTCATGATATAGGTAAGGCATTTATTCCAAAAGAAACTTTAGAGTCATCAAAAAACATATACAGTGCTGAAGATGTTATATTTAAAGAACATCCAATAAAAGGGTTTGAATACTTGGACACTAATTATAATTATTCAGTTAGAATTACTAGATCAGTGTTAGAACACCATGAAAGAATAGATGGACAAGGGTACCCTAAAGGATTAAAAGGCAACGAAATATCAAAAAATGCTAGAATAATTTCTATAGCAGACACTTATGATAGACTTACATCTGATGGACCAGATTCTAGGGCAATCTGCGCAAATGATGCATTAGAATTTATAATGGCACATGCTAGCAATATTTTTGATTTTGAATTAGTTAAAATTTTTGCTAAGGTAATAGTAGCTTATCCTGAAGGTACAATTGTTAAATTAAGTAATGGAGATATAGGTATTGTTAAAAGTACTCCAATAAATTATCCATTAAGGCCTAAAATTAGAATTATTAAAAGTAAGGAAAGTAGCAATATAGGGAAAGTAGTAAACCTTATTGAAGAATTATCTATTACAATAATTAATGTAGAATATTATGTGTAAATCTAATAAGGAGTGGAATGAAAATTGAAAATAATTAACACTATACTTGTTTGTATTATAGCATTAATGATACTAGCTCCAATTATTTGTATACCAATAGTATTAGTATATAATAAAGTTGTAAAAATAAAACAAAATAAAGTTAATGAAGAGCCAACAGAAAAAAATATAAAGGCTTTTATTAAAATAATAAATAAAGGGCCATTAACAAAATATGAAAAAAAATTTGAGTCTTTAGAAAAAACATTTAAAATAGTATACAAAACAAAAGGTATATCATTTGAATTAAAGAGTGAATTATATGACATTTTAATAAAAAAAGGGTGTAGTCCTGAAAAAATAAAATGTAATAATAAAAAGCGTTAACATAATAATTTGGAGGGTAAAATGAAAATATCAAAGGTACAAGTAGAACTTAGTAACACTGATTTATTAAGTATTATTAATGAGTTTTTAGAAATAGATGGTTTAGAAATTGAGGATATTGAAATAAATAATAATATTAATATAAAAGGAAGTTTTACTAAAGGAGTAAAAATTAATTTCCAAGGATATTTAGATATTTTAGGGGTGGAAAATGGAATAGTAAATGGAAAGTTTTCTAAACTAAAATTAATGAAGCTTGGTATATTTAGACCTATTAGAAGTTTAGGATTAAAATATGGTTTTAAAATTCTTGCTTTAAATGGAGTGACATCTATAAAAGATAATGTTTTTATTGATATAAAAAAAGTACTTAATAATGTACCTTATATTGATTTAAATATATCCCATTTATTTGTGAAGGACAGAGTGTTAATAGTGGAAGCATCCAATATTGATTTATCCATTAAAGGAGAACTTATAAAGGAAAAGATTGAGGATAATCAATCTGAAGAAAAAGAGGAATTTGTTGATTCTGATGAACTAAATATTGAAAAAATTCATGATAATTATTCAACAGGTAGGAAAGTATTAAAGGATAAACTAACTGGAAAAACAAAAGATTATTCTGATTACTTATTTGTTTTACCAGACATAATAACTTTAATTTATAGGTTACTTAAAGATAAAAGAGTAAAACTAAATACTAAGCTTACAATATGTGGTTCTTTGGCATATTTATTATTTCCAACAGATATTATACCTGATAGAATACCGTTTATAGGGAATATAGATGATTTAGCAGTTATATTTTTTACTCTAAACAAAATAATAAATGATGTAAGTCTGCAAGTCCTTGTTGAAAACTGGGAAGGGGAAAATGATTTATTATTAGTATTAAAAAATGCTGTAGAATATATTTCTGAATTTACTGGTGCTAAAAACATAGAAAAGATATATAATGTTATTTCAGAATTATCTACACTGTAAGAAAGGTTTAATTTATGGCAAAATATTATGCAGTATATAAAGGAAAATCAGGCGTGAAAAATATTTATAAAACCTGGGATGAATGTAAAAAAGAAGTTCATGGTTTTAAGGGAGCTGTTTATAAAAGCTTTCAAACAGAAGATGAAGCTATGGAATATTTTCAATTATTAGATAAAGGTACAAATAACACTACTCTTTCTTTAGAAGATAATAAAAAGGAAGGGTTGTATATTTATGTTGATGGAAGTTTTTCTTTGGATAAAGGAAATTATTCCTATGGATTAATAGCAATATTAGATGGTGAAGTAATATATGAAGATAATGGTGTAGGAGATAATGAAGATGCAGCACTTCTTAGAAATGTTGCTGGAGAAATATTAGGGGCAATAAAAGCTGCGGAATATGCTATTAATAATAATTATAAAGAAGTTACAATAGTATATGATTATCAGGGTATTGAAAATTGGGCAATAGGAACTTGGAAAAGAAATAAAGAATTAACCATAGAATATAATAGTAAAATGCAAGAATATATGGAAAAAATAAAAATAAATTTTCTAAAAGTAAAAGGTCATTCAGGTGATAAATATAATGAAATTGTAGATAAACTTGCCAAAAAAGCTTTGGGAATTATTTCTTAGATTAAAAAATGCAACACTACATAAAATAACAATGAAATTAAAAAATATATTTTACGAGGTGTTGCATATGATGAAATATATGAATGGTATGATAACAGGTATAGTTGTAGGAGCAACAATTGGAATTATGGTAGTTCCTCAATTAGATAGGAAAAGTCAAAGAGCAGTAAAAAAGGCAAGTGAAAAAGTTTTTAATTTAGCAGAGAATTCTTGTGAAGGAATGTTCGGAAAAATAATGTAGTCAATTTAATTTTATTTATTTAAATTAATAGTCTATTTTTTAAAGACATAGGAATGATAAAATTTTGTGTGGTACTTAAGCCATTTGGCTTGAACATAAAAATTTTATCATTTCTTTTTTTATCTGTAAAATAAGTTTTTATTTGGAATAATATTAATTTCTATTTTTAAAAGTATTAATAATTAATTTATATGGTTATTATTATAATGTACATGGAATAACTTAATTACATTTTAAATTTTCTCATAAAAAGACTAAAAATTACTATTTTTTTCATAAAATATTGGTCATTTTTCTTGACATATGGTATAATTTATTTGATTATATAAATCCTGTTATATTTAAAAATAATTCTTAAAGGGTGTGCATGAATGGAAATTTTATCATTAGGACAAAAAATTAAATTAAAAAGAAAAGAACTTAATATGACATTAAAAGATTTGGCCAAGGATAGAATTACTCCTGGACAAATAAGTTTAGTAGAATCTGGAAGATCAAATCCTTCTATGGATCTATTAGAGTATTTAGCAAGTAATTTAGGGACTACTGTTGAATATCTTATGGAATCTGAAGAAAGTCAGGCAGAAAAAATATGCATCTGTTATGAACAAATAGCTGAAACATATATTTTAAATGGAAATTTTGATAACGCAGAAGTTTATTTAGAAAAGGCGTTGTTTTATGTTAATAAATATAATCTAGAAACCAGGCGTGCTAAAATTCTCTATTTAAAAGCTAATGTATTTAGAGCAAAAAACAAAATAGAAGAAGCACAAAATTTACTTCTTTCAGCAAGTGTTATTTTTCTTAAGGAAGAGAAATTCCAAGAAACAATAAAAACCTTTCTTCTTTTAGGGGAAATATGTTTAGATTTACAATCTTATTATTCAGCAAGTAATTATTTAAAACAAGCTGAGGTTATTTATAAAGAAAAATCTTTAAATAATTATTATTTATTAGGAAATATATATTATAAATTAGCAGAAATAAATTATATAATTGAAAAAATAGATGAATCTAAAAAGTATGCTTATTTAGCAAAAGTAGAATTTGAACATGTTAATAATAAAGCCGAATGTGCAATGTCATTATTAAAAGATTCTATTGAATATGCAAGCAATGATGATATAAATAATGCAATTATTTATTCAAATAGGTCATTAGAATTACTTAGAGAATCAAACAATCAAAAAGAATTATCAAATGTTGAAAATGATTTAGGAAAATTGTTTTATAATTTAGATGATTCTAATGAAGCATCTAATCATTTAGAAATAGCTAAAAGGTTAAGGATAGCAGAAAACAATAGAGATAAAATAGTTGATACAAAAATTAATATATGTAAAAACCTAATGAAAGTTAAGAATACAGAAAAATGTGAAGTACTAATAGAAGAATTATTAGAAAATATAGATAAAACTGATGCAGAAAGAATTATTGAAGTTAACTTATTAAAGTATAGATTATACATAATTGATGATAATTTACATCAAGCAGAAAAAGTATTAATTAATTCATACAATCTTGCAATAGAAATGAATAAATTAAAATTAGCAGCAGATATTAGTCTAAAGATTAGCAAATTCTATATGGATCACAAAAGAGAAGAATCGGCAAAACAATTTTTAGATGAAGGGGTAAGAATATTTAAAAATTTAGGAATTATTCAAGGATAATTAAGGAGCTGAGGGGATGGAAATATTATCTACTGGTCAAAAGATAAAAAGAGCAAGAATATATAAGGGGATAACTCTAAAGGAACTTTGTAAGGATAAAATATCAATTTCTAAAATGAGCTGTATAGAAAATGGCAAAATTGAAGCTGATGAAGAAACAATTAAATACATAGCAGATGTTATTGAGGTTGATTATGAATACCTTGCAAAAGATGTTTATGATCAAATTAAAGGATATACAAAGGAAATAGAGGAGTCAAAAGAACATATTGATAATTATGAAAAAAAAGCTAATGACATTATTTCCTATGCTATGGACTACGAATATTATGATTTGGCATTGGAATTAATGCATAACTTATTTTCATATCATATTGAAAATGAAAAATATGACGAAAATGAGAAGCTTATTTCAAAATACTATAGTATATATGAGAAATCAATAAATGATAAAAGTACAATAACATATTTTATGGATATTGGTATATACTTATTCAATAAAGAAGAGTATGCAGAGGCTTATATTTATTTTTCTAAAATATTAGATTTAAATGTAGTTAATATTGATAAAAACATTAAAACATATTTAATGATAAAATATAGACAAGCAGAATGTTTATATAAATCTTCAAAATATGATTTAGCAGAAAAATGTTTAGAAGAAATAATATTAATAGAAAAAATGGAATTTAAAAATATAGATGGGGCAAAAGTATATAATTTATTTTCACTAGTTTTAATAAGACAATGTAAAATTGATGGAGAAAAATTTAAAGAAAAAGCGATAGAATTAACTAAAGATACAAAAGATCTTCTTGCTAGAATGCATCTTGAATATGGAAAGGCATATTACTATGTAGGAAATAATACAGAGGCTATTAATGAAATTAAAGAAAGTATAAAATTATATCCTAAGGATAATGATGTGGAATATGCTAAATTTATTAACGAGGCTATAGAAATACTAATAGAAAAAGGTGAAATAGACATAGCTTTAGAAAATATTGAAGACAGTTTAAATATTGCTATTTCCACTAATAATATCAAATTAATTGAAAGAGCATATTATTTAAAAGCATGCACACTTCAAAAACAAGATAAATTTCAACAATCAGAAATGTATATGAATTTATCCATAGATGCTTTATTTAAATTTGGTTCTAAAAAGGAAAGATATAAAAGATATATAGATATGGCAAATTTATATTACAAAATAGGTAATATAAATGATGCAATAAAATATTTTAATATAGCATTAGCAATAGACTAATAAAAAAGGCTCAAAAAGGTGCTTTACCATAGGGATTTATAATTCTAAAAAAATTGGCATGGTCGGTTTCAATATCGGCTATGCCGTTTTGCTTTCTGTATTAGGAATATCTATAGCACCAATGCAGTTATAGTATATCCTTATTTTCTGCTGTCTTTTGCCATTAACTTTCTCAGCTTTAAAGACGATTATCTTGTCCACAAATTCCCTAATAATTTCAGCATCTAGCTTTTTAATCTCGGTGTACTTTT
>JAAYPK010000042.1 GCA_012519845.1 Clostridiales bacterium | reverse complement strand
TGCCGAAGTGGCGGAACTGGCAGACGCACAGGACTTAAAATCCTGCGGTGGTTAAACACCGTACCGGTTCGATTCCGGTCTTCGGCACCAATAAAATATAATAACGCGGGGTGGAGCAGTTGGTAGCTCGTCGGGCTCATAACCCGAAGGTCGTAGGTTCAAGTCCTGCCCCCGCAACCATAAACGGCGGAATAGCTCAGCTGGCTAGAGCATTCGGTTCATACCCGAAGGGTCGTAGGTTCAAGTCCTATTTCCGCTACCATTGATATGCCGAAGTGGCGGAACTGGCAGACGCACAGGACTTAAAATCCTGCGGTGGTTAAACACCGTACCGGTTCGATTCCGGTCTTCGGCACCAAAGAAATCTAAGTTAATTCTTAGATTTCTTTTTTTTATTCAAAATAAGAAATCTAAGAATTGGAGAAATTTACCAATAATTGTCTTACGAAAGTGTGAATGTTAAGCATTATATGACAAATATCGTGAAAATGTAATGGTATAATTAAATTACAAATATTGGAAATGGAGGAGCTTATGCAGTACGGATTTAATTTTATGACCTATAATAAAACAGATTCACGAGGAAAGATAAATATTAATAAAGAAATTTTAATGTTAGTTTTTATGTTTATTGGTGGAATTTTAATAAGTAGAGTAACAGTTTTCTTTAATATGGAGGGTGCTGAAGCAATGGCTCCTTTTGGAGTGGCATATTTTATATCAGTTATATTGATGAAAGATCATAAAAAGACGATAGTTAGTTTTATAGGAATTATAAGTGGATATTTAACTAGTGCAAATTTAGTGAGTAATCAATATATAAATATAGTAATTGTAGCAGTATTATTAGTATATGGGTTAGCAATGTTTCTTATTGGTAGAAAAATTCATGAGTTAGAAATAATGGCATTATTATTTTTGAGTTATATTGGGAGTACAGCATTAGTTTATAGTTACCCATTAAAGATAAACTTAATTATAGCAATAATGAATACAATTATTATTGTTCCTGTATATTATATTATTAAAAGTGGAATGGAATGTATTTATGAGTTAGATAGTAATTATTTATTTTCCACAGAGGAAATAATAAGTATTGGAATAATCTTATGTTTAATGATTTGTGGTATTGGAGATATTACAATAGGTGGATTATCCATAAGAACCATCTTTGCATATTCTGCAATTCTTATATTTACATATGCTGGAGGAGGAACTTATGGTGCATCATTTGGAGTAGCTATGGGACTGATAATTGGAATAAGTTCTGGAAATGTAATGGAGAGTATATGTTATTTTAGTATTTTAGGATTAGTATCAGGAATATTTAAAGATACTGGTAAATTATTCACAAGCTTAACATATTTATTGACCTTTGCTTGTTTGGCCATGTATTTTAAAAATATTAATATATTATATTCATTAGAAGTGATTCTAGGGTCTGCTTTGTTTTTACTTGTTCCGAAATCTTTATTAAAATTTATAACCATTGAAGTAAATATAGATAAAAAAAGGGAGCAAATTAATCAAATAGAGCTAAATGAACTTAAGAAGGAATTCAATGATAAGGTGAATGGCTTGGGAAGAGTGTTAAATTCAGTTGGCAATACTTTGTACGATTTAAATACAAATAATATGCTTAAAAATAAGGATAAGAGTACCAGATTGATTGGAAATTTGGCAGATATAGTTTGTTCAAATTGTGCAAGATGTAAGCAGTGTTGGAGTAGAGATTTTAATACTACTTATGGGGCTTTTTCTGTGTTACTTAGAAGCTGTGAGGAAAAATATATACATTTTCCAAATGAACTTGAAAAAATATGTTTAGAAAAGGAAGAATTAATTAATTCTGCTGAAAATTTAGTGCTTAATTTAAAAAATAATGAGCTGAAAAAGGAAAGATTAGAAGAAGGCAGAAAAATGGTAGCAAAACATATTAAAAACATAGCAGAAAGTATAGACCATGTTTTAAATGATTTTAAGAGAGATGTTGTTGTATGTACAGATGTTGATAAATTGTTAAGGAAAGCTTTAAGTAAGAAGTTTATACAATATAAGAATATCTTTGCCTATAGAGATATAAAAGGAAGAATAAAGATAAAAATTACTTTTGTAGGGAGTTTATTGGATAGCGGTGTTGAAAAGGAAGTTATGAATATAGTTAATGAGGTAGTTAATAATCCTATGATTATTTGTGAAGGAGAAAGTAAATCTTATCTTGATGTTAATGAATATACAATGGTGTTAGAAGAAGTTCCTAAATATCAAGTAATATCTTATGGTGCTATATCTTCAAAAGAAGGTGAAGAGTATATAGGAGATACTTATAGTTTTGGTAAAACAAATGTAGGTGAGTATATGACTATAATAAGTGATGGAATGGGGTCAGGCCCAGAAGCGGGAAGGGAAAGTACAGCTACTGTAGAAATAATTGAGAAATTTTTACAAGCTGGTTTTGATGACTCTGTTGCAATTAATATGGTAAATACAATTATGGCTATGAAGTTTGATGAAGATGAAAAATATTCTACACTGGATTTAAATATAATAGATCTTTATACAGGTGAAATAGTATTTAAAAAATTAGGAGCTGTCTCTAGTTTTATTAAAAGGGGGAAGAATATAAAAAAAATTACATCTAACATGCCTCCTTTTGGAATTGTGGATGAATTAGAAGTAGATGGGGTTAAGGAAAAATTAAAAAGTGGTGATTTAGTAATAACCATAAGTGATGGGATTTTAGAAGCAGATTCAGAATTAATATGCAACGAAGGGTGGATTGAAAAATATTTAACTAAGTGTTCCAAAGAACCAAAGAAGCTGGCTCAAGACATAGTAGAAAAAGCAAAAGATTTTAATGATGGTATTGCAAAAGATGACATGACTGTAGTTGTTTCAAAAATCTATGCAATTTATTAAGATAAAGTATCTATTATTACTTTTTCATGAAGATTTATGGGCATATCAAAAAGATTATTTAAATCATTTTGAAATGCCCATTTATTTTTTTATTCTATAAAGGTAAAATAATATTTAAGTAAAAAGAAATTGAGGAAAAGATAATGAGAGAATATTATAAAGAATATTTTATCCAATTTATTAAAAACAATGAGCTTATAGAAAAAGGTGATAAAGTAGTTATAGGTTTATCAGGAGGACCGGATTCAGTATGTTTATTAAATTTGTTATGTTCTATTAGGGATGAATTTAAAATAGAAGTTGCTGCAGCTCATATAAACCATATGATTAGAGGGCAGGAAGCAGATAAAGATGAAAGATATTGTCTGGAAATTTGTGAAAGATTGCAAGTAAAATGTTTTGTAAAAAGAATTAATATTAAAGCTATAGCTAAAGATAAAAAAATTTCAGAGGAAGCTTGTGGTCGTGAAGAAAGATATAATTATTTTAACGAAGTTAAAGATAAATTAAACTATAATAAGATAGCAACAGCACATAATGCAAACGATCAAGCAGAAACAATTATTATGAGGATAATGAGAGGAACAGGTTTAGAAGGATTAGGAGGTATTCCTATTAAAAGAGATGGGATATATATACGACCTATTCTTTTTATGAAACGTAATGAAGTTGAGGAATATTGCAAGGAAATAGGGGAAAATCCTCATATTGATGCAACAAATCTTGAAAAAATATATAGCAGAAATAAGGTTAGGTTAGATATACTTCCATATATGAAAGAAAATTTTAATGAGGATATAATTGAGACTATTAATAGAATGGGAAGTATTCTTCAAAGAGACAATAGTTTTATTGAAGAGAATACTAATAAAGAGTATAAACAATATGTTAACCAATTAAAAAATGAAATAGTAATAAATAAGGGTGTGTTTAGTTTACATAAAGCTTTGGTTAGTAGGATAATTAGAAAGGCTTTAGCAAATTTCAGTGGAAATAAATATAATATTGAAATGAAGCATATTAATGAAATAGAAAATTTATGGGAATTAGGAACTAATAAAAAAATTGATTTACCTAATAATCTATATGCAATTAATTTTTATGGAAGTATTCATATAAGGGTTAAAGAAGAAATAGAAGAGTGTTATAATAAAAAAATGACTATAAGCAAAGAAGAAATAATTAATACTAATTTATTGGAATTTAATGATATTATTATGGAATTAAAAATAATAAATTCTAAAAATTGTATTAATTATGATGAAAATGCTTTAACAAAGTATTTTAATTATGATAATATTAGTGGAGGTATGATAGTACGATACAGAAAAGAAGGAGATAAGATGATACCGCTTGGAATGACAGGTAGTAAGAAATTAAAAGATATTTTTATAAATATGAAAATTCCACAGGAAATGCGTGATTATATACCAATTATTGAATTTGATGGTGAAATTGCCTGGGCTGTAGGAGTAAAGATATCAGATAAATTTAAAGTTACGAAGGATACAGAACAATTACTTAGAATATCAGTTAAGAGGAAGGAAATTAAAAATGCAAAATGAAATTGAAAAAATATTATACACTGAAGAACAAATTCAAGAAAAGGTTAAAGAAATAGCCAATTTAATCAATAAAGATTATAAAGATAAAAATCCATTATTAATTGGAGTATTAAAAGGAGCATTTCTTTTTACTGCTGATTTAGTTAAAAGAATTAACATTCATTGTAATGTTGATTTTATGATAGCTTCAAGCTATGGTAATTCAACAACATCTTCTGGAAATGTTAAAATATTAAAAGATATTGATTATAGTTTGGAAGGAAGAGATATACTAATAGTTGAGGATATAATTGAAAGTGGAATATCATTAGATTATTTAGTAAATTATCTAAAAGAAAGAAAAGCTAATAGTGTTGAAATAACTACATTGTTAGATAAGCCATCAAGAAGAAAGAAAGATGTATATGTTAAGTATGTTGGGTTCACTGTACCTGATGAATTTTTAGTTGGGTATGGGCTTGATTATGCTGAAAGATATAGAAATCTACCATATATAGGAACTTTAAAGCCAGAGATATATGAAAAATAGAGAAATAATAGTGCCTTGTATAAAAAAATAGCCTATGGTAAAATTTATAATAACTAGAAGAGAGGGGGACATTGGATGAAGAAAAATTCAAGTTCAGCTGTGTATTTAATAATATTAGTAGTATTATTATTTGGTGGAGTTACTATATATCAATCAAGAGGTAATTCTGAAAGTGTTCCATATAGTCAATTTCAAGAAAAATGGAAAGCTAACGAAATTCAAAGTATAAAAATAAATGAAGATAACTTACAAATTGAAGGTAAAACAACAGATAACAAAACATTTATTACTTATGCACCAGAAGAGGTTGTTTCAGCATTAATTAAGGATAATCCTAGAAGTAATGTTAGAGTTGAATATGCTGCACCTTCAAATGCAAGTGCTTGGTTAAGTATAATACCAATTGTAGTATTAATAGTTTTATTTTTAGTTTTCTTATTTATCTTCACACAACAATCCCAAAGTGGAGGTGGGGGAAGAGGGGTTATGAATTTTGGTAAAAGTAAAGCCAAAATTGCTAATCCAGATTCTCAAAAGGTAACATTCAAAGATGTTGCTGGTGCAGATGAAGAAAAAGCAGAATTAGAAGAAATTGTAGATTTCTTAAAATTACCAGCAAAATACATTGAAATGGGTGCAAGAATACCAAAGGGAGTTTTATTAGTTGGTCCTCCTGGAACAGGAAAAACATTACTTGCAAAAGCTATTTCAGGTGAAGCTGGAGTTCCATTCTTTAGTATTTCAGGTTCTGATTTTGTTGAAATGTTTGTAGGTGTAGGTGCATCAAGAGTTAGGGATTTATTCCAAGAAGCTAAGAAAAATGCTCCTTGTATTGTATTTATTGATGAAATAGATGCAGTTGGAAGACAAAGAGGGGCTGGTCTTGGCGGTGGACACGATGAAAGAGAACAAACATTAAATCAATTACTTGTTGAAATGGATGGATTTGGAATCAATGAAGGCATAATTATGATAGCTGCAACTAATAGACCAGACATACTTGATCCAGCACTTTTAAGACCGGGAAGATTTGATAGGCAAATTCTTGTTGGAGCACCTGATGTAAAAGGAAGAGAAGAAATTCTAAAAGTTCATACTAGAAAGAAACCTTTAGCAGAAGATGTGAATTTAGAGGTGTTAGCTAAGAGAACACCAGGATTTAGTGGTGCAGACTTAGAAAATTTAGCTAATGAAGCTGCATTATTATCTGTAAGAAGAGGCAAAAAACAAATTACTATGCTTGAAATGGAAGAAGCTATTACTAGGGTTATTGCAGGACCGGAAAAGAAAAGCAGAGTGATAAGTGAAAAGGATAGAAAACTTACAGCTTATCATGAAGCAGGGCATGCAGTAGTAATGCAATTACTTCCTAATTCAGATCCGGTTCATGAAATATCAATAATACCAAGAGGTAGAGCTGGTGGATATACTATGCATTTACCTACAGAAGATAGAGCTTATACATCTAAATCAAGATTAAAGGATGAGATGGTAGGGCTTCTTGGTGGAAGAGTTGCAGAGCAAATAGTACTTGGAGACATTAGTACAGGAGCTAAAAATGATATAGACAGAGCAAGTAGCATAGCAAGAAGTATGGTTATGGAATATGGAATGAGTGATGAAATTGGAACTATTTCATATGGTACAGATCAAAATGAAGTATTCTTAGGTCGTGATTTAGGAAGAGGACGTAATTTTAGCGAAGAGTTAGCAGCTAAAATAGATAATGAAATAAAAGCTTTAATAGATGAAGCGTATAAGAATGCAGAGGATTTATTAAGGAAGAATCTAAATAAATTACATGCTGTATCTAAAGCATTACTTGAAAAAGAAAAGCTTGAAGGTTCAGAATTTGTTGAAATTTTTGAGAGTGTAGAATAGTCCTAAAGGGCTATCGCTTTATTGGATAAAAATCCATAAGCGATAGCTCTTATTTATTCTTTGGAAAATTATATTAACTAAATGAAATAACATAGTGAAAATACATAGAAACACGAATTATTTATAATAAAAATAAATAAATATTCGATTTTATCTTTGAAATATCCTATAAAGATGATATAATCGTATTGCTAATAAAATAGATCTTTATCTTTTATCTAAAGAGGAGTGTAAAAAATGAAAAGTGATATCCAAATAGCACAAGAAGCAAAAATGGAACCTATTGTAAAAATAGCAGAGAAAATTAATTTAACTGAGGATGATATTGAGTTATACGGTAAGTATAAATGTAAAATATCATTAGATGTTTTGAAAAAAAATATAAATAAAGAAAATGGTAAATTAATTTTAGTAACTGCAATAAATCCTACACCAGCAGGAGAAGGTAAATCCACTGTTACAGTTGGTTTAGGACAGGCATTATGTAAAAAAGGGAAAAAAGCAATTATAGCATTGAGAGAACCTTCTTTAGGGCCTGTATTTGGAGTGAAAGGAGGAGCTGCAGGAGGCGGATATGCCCAAGTAGTTCCAATGGAAGATATTAATTTACATTTTACTGGAGATATGCACGCCATTACTTCTGCAAATAATTTGTTATGTGCAGCTATAGATAATCATATTCATCAAGGAAATTTACTTAGAATTGATTCAAGAAGAATTGTTTTCAAAAGAGTAATGGATATGAATGATAGAGCATTAAGAAAAATAGTAGTTGGAATGGGTGGAAAAGCAAATGGATTCGTAAGAGAAGATGGATTCATGATAACAGTTGCTTCAGAAATAATGGCTATATTATGTTTAGCTTCAGATCTTTCTGATTTAAAAGAAAGAATGGGTAATATATTAGTTGCATATGATCTTGATGGTAACCCTGTTTATGCAAAACAACTTGAAGTTGAAGGTGCTATGGCATTATTAATGAAAGATGCTGTTAAACCTAATTTAGTTCAAACATTAGAAAATACACCAGCAATTATTCATGGAGGACCTTTTGCAAATATTGCACATGGGTGTAATTCAATATTAGCAACAAAAATGGCATTAAAACTAGGAGATATTGTTGTGACAGAAGCTGGGTTTGGTGCAGATTTGGGTGCAGAAAAATTCTTTGATATTAAATGTAGATATGGTGAATTAAAGCCAGACTGCGTTGTGGTAGTTGCAACTATAAGAGCTTTAAAACATCACGGTGGTGTTTCTAAGGTAGATTTAAACACACCTAATGTAGAAGCATTAGCAAAAGGTATAGTTAATCTAGAAAAACAAATTGAAAACATCAAAAAATACAATGTTCCTGTAGTTGTTGCAATAAATAAATTTGTTAGTGATTCAGAGGAAGAAGTAAAATATATAAAAGAGTTTTGCAATAAGTTAAATGTTAAAGTTGCATTATCTGATGTTTGGGCAAAAGGTGGAGAAGGTGGAATAGAATTAGCAGATACTGTTGAAGATATATTAGCTAATGAAAAAACATCTTTTGAGCCAATTTACGATTCTAATGATACAATAGAAAATAAGATAGAGACTATTGCAAAAGAAATATATGGCGCTTCAGGAGTTAATTATTCTACAGCAGCTAAAAAACAAATTCAAGAATTAAATAAATTCGGATTAGATAAGTTACCAATTTGTATGGCAAAAACGCAATATTCATTATCAGATAATCCAGAACTTTTAGGAAAACCAAGTGGATTTGAAATTAACGTTCAAGAAGTAAGAGTTTCAAATGGTGCAGGATTTATAGTAGTACAAACAGGAAATATAATGACTATGCCAGGATTACCTAAAGTTCCAGCAGCAAATAAAATGGATATATTAGATAATGGTGAAATTGTAGGTTTATTTTAGTATAAAAATAGTTACATTTAACTTGACAAATTATGATGAATTGTTAAAATGATAATGTAAAAAAAATTAGTTATTTTTGGATAAAGCAGCTATTACGCTGCTTTTACTTTTATTAAGGTGGTGTTTTTATGATATTACTTGTTGATGTAGGAAATACTAATATAGTATTAGGAGTTCATGATGGAAAAGAATATATTGCTAGTTGGAGAATATCTACCGATATAATGAAAACTTCAGATGAATATTCTACACAAGTGATGCAATTATTCTCTATTAGTTCATTAAATCCTAATGATATTAAAGGAATTATTATTTCTTCAGTTGTACCTGACATAATGCATTCACTAGAAAATATGGTTAGAAAATGTTTTAAAATTGATCCAATTATAGTAGGTCCAGGAATTAAAACTGGAATAAATATTAAGTATGATAATCCTAAAGAAGTTGGTGCAGATAGAATTGTTAATGCAGTAGCTGCATATGATATCTATAAAAGATCAATGATAATAATAGATTTTGGAACTGCTACGACTTTTTGTGCAGTTACAAAGGATGCTGATTATTTAGGAGGTTGTATAGTCCCAGGAATAAAAATATCTTCGGATGCATTATTTGAAAAGGCAGCTAAACTTCCTAGAGTAGAGTTAGAATTAACAGATAAGATAATATGTAAAAACACAATTTCAAGCATGCAAGCTGGTATATTATATGGATATATTGGTCAAGTTGAATATATAGTTAATAAAATGAAAAATGAAATGATGCAAAAATCTAATGAAGAACCATTTGTAGTGGCGACTGGTGGATTAGCTAAACTTATTTCAACTAAAACAAACTGTATTGATAAAGTAGATCAAGATTTAACATTGGAAGGTTTAAAAATTATATATTACAAAAATAAGGAGTAAGATTATGAAAATAGGTAATCTTAATTTTGATAATAATGTGTTCTTAGCACCTATGGCAGGAGTAACTGATATAGCTTTTAGAGGCCTATGCAAAGAAGCAGGATGTGGATTAGTATTTACTGAAATGGTTAGTGCTAAAGCTCTATATTATGAAAGTAAGAAAACAGAAGACTTATTACAAATTGCGGATGAAGAAAAACCTATAGCAGCTCAAATTTTTGGTAGAGACCCTAAAATAATGGCTGAAGTTGTAAATGATTATTTTAATAAGCGTGAGGATATATGTATTATTGATATAAATATGGGATGTCCCGCTTCTAAAATAATAAAAAATGGTGAAGGATCGGCTTTGCTTAAAGAACCTGGATTAGCTGCAGAAATTGTAAGAGAAATAAAAAAAGTGTCTAATAAGCCTGTAACAGTAAAGTTTAGAAAGGGATTTAGTGATGATAATATAAATGCTGTAGAATTTGCTAAGTTTTTAGAAAATGCAGGTGCAGACGCTTTAACAGTACATGGTAGAACTGCAAAACAAATGTACCAAGGTAAGGCAGATTGGGATATAATAAGACAAGTGAAAGAAGCAGTAAATATCCCTGTAATAGGAAATGGAGATGTTTTTAACTATAAGGATGCAAAATCATTAAAAGAACAAACTAATTGTGATGGAATAATGATTGCAAGAGGTAGTATGGGTAATCCATGGATATTTCAAGAAATAAAAAGGGCATTGAATAATGAAGAACCGCTAAATATAAGTGCAGAAGAAAAAATAAATATGTGTATAAAACATTATAGGTTGGCAATAAAATATAGTGGTGAATACAAAGGTGTTAGAGAAATGAGGAAACACGCTTCATGGTATCTTAAAGGCTTACCAAGAAGTACAGACATAAGAGATAGTATAAATAGAATGGAAAATAGTGAGGATGTAATTAAAATACTAGAGGAGTATAAAAATAGTCTATTTATATAAATATTTAAGTATTTATATAAATTAAAAAATAAGGTATTTTTTATGTATGGAACAAAATATATTTAAAATAGCAATTTGACATATTAAGGAGGCTGTTTTATAATAATTTAAATGATTTCAGGAAATAAAATATAAAATACTAGGCTTTTAAAGGGGAGTATAATATGAGTGAAACTAAAAAATATGTAATGACATATGAAGGCGTAAAAAAGCTTGAAGATGAATTAGAATTTTTAAAAACTGTTAAGCGAAAAGAAATAACTGAGAAGATAAAAGTGGCATTAGGGTATGGAGATTTAAGCGAAAATTCAGAATATGATGAAGCCAAAAATGAACAAGCATTTACTGAAGGAAGAATACTTCAGTTAGAAAATATGCTTAAAAATGCAACAGTAGTGGATGAAAGCGATATTGAGACAGATAAAGTTTCAGTAGGATCAATTGTAAAAGTAAAAGATTATGATTTTGATGAAGTAGTTGAATACACAATTGTAGGTTCTGCAGAAGCTGATCCTATGAATTTCAAAATATCAAATGAATCACCTGTTGGAAGTGGGTTAGTTGGTAAAAGTGTTGGTGATATAGTAGAAATACAAGTTCCAGATGGAATAAATAAGTTTGAAATATTAGAAATTAGAAGAATATAACGGAGGGATAAGAATGTCAACTGAAGAAATGAGCATTCAGGAGTTGGAATCAAAATACAGTGAACAAGAGCAATTAAGAAGAGAAAAACTAATTGAATTACAAAATGCAGGTAAGGATCCATTTGATGTTTATAAAGTAGAAAGAACTCATACATCAGAAGGGGTAAAGTCTAATTATGAAGAATTAGAAGGAAAAGATGTTACTGTAGCAGGAAGAATTATGTCTAAAAGAGGGCAAGGAAAAGTTGTGTTCTCAGACATATATGACAGAGATGGTAAAATTCAATTATTTATAAAAATAGATGCAGTTGGAGAAGAAAAACTAAAAGAATATAAGAATTATGATTTAGGAGATATAGTAGTTGCATCTGGTGAAGTATTTAAGACAAAAACAGAAGAAATATCTGTGAAGGTCAAGTCATTTGAATTAATTGCCAAATCATTAAAGCCATTACCAGAAAAGTGGCATGGATTAAAAGATCCTGATTTAAGATATAGACAAAGAGAAGTAGACATTATTACAAACCCTCAAGTAAAAGAAACTTTTATAAAAAGAAGTAAAATAATAAAAGGTATTAGAGAATTTTTAGATAATAAAGGATTTTTAGAAGTTGAAACTCCAATATTAGGATCAATTGCAGGTGGGGCTGCTGCAAGGCCATTTATAACACATCATAATACATTGAATATAGATATGTATTTAAGAATCGCAACTGAATTATATCTAAAGAGATTAATAGTTGGTGGATTTGAAAAAGTATATGATATGGGAAAGAACTTTAGGAATGAGGGTATGGATATAAGACATAACCCAGAATTTACATGTATTGAATTATATGAAGCATATTCTGATTATAATGATATGATGGAAATTACAGAAAACATGATTGCATATGTATGTGAAAAAGTTAACGGAACAACTAAAGTAATGTATCAAGGAACAGAAATTGATTTTAAACCACCTTGGAGAAGAATTACAATGGTTGATGCTGTAAAAGAATATGCAGGAGTGGATTTCAATGCAATTAGTAGCGATGAGGAAGCAAGAGAAATTGCAAAAGAGAAACATTTAGAATTCCCAAAACCATTAAATACTGTTACAAAAGGTGAAATTCTTAATGGATTATATGAAGAATTTTGTGAAGAAAAAATGATTCAACCTACATTTGTAATGGACTATCCAGTAGAAATATCTCCTCTTACTAAGAAGAAGAGAGGAAATGAAGCCTTTACTGAAAGGTTTGAAGGATTTGTATTTGGTAGAGAAATATGTAATGCATATTCAGAATTAAATGATCCAATAGTTCAAAGACAAAGGTTTGAGCAACAAGCTAAATCAAGAGAGCTTGGTGATGATGAGGCATATGTAATAGATGAAGAATTTATGAGCGCTTTAGAAACAGGAATGCCTCCTACAGGTGGATTAGGAATAGGAATAGACAGATTAATTATGTTCTTAACTGATTCAGCATCAATAAGAGATGTAATATTATTTCCAACTATGAAACCACTAAATAATAATTAATAAAGAAATTATGAGAATAATAGAGCTATTGCTAGTTAATTAAGATTAAACTAGCAATAGCTTCCTTTTATTTATTAATAAAAGAAAATAAAAATAAAAAAAGTGTTGCAATTTAAATTAAAGCTGATATAATAACTAATGTAATATCGTTCCGCGATAGCTCAATGGTGGAGCACTCGGCTGTTAACCGATAGGTTGGAGGTTCGAGCCCTCTTCGCGGAGCCACTATTATTCCGCGGTAGCTCAATGGTGGAGCACTCGGCTGTTAACCGATAGGTTGGAGGTTCGAGCCCTCTCCGCGGAGCCATCTGATTATAAGCGATTAATAAATCGCTTTTTTTTTATATTTAATTATATTGACATATTCAGGTGTTTTGATAAAATTAATATTATAAATGAATATACATGTTGATAAAGAAGAGTAGCTTTCAGTTATTTAAGAGAGATGATGGATGGTGTAAATCATTATAATGAAAAAGTGAAGGGAGCTTTTGAGTGTTTTTTTGTAAAGATGGGCTTAAGCCAAGAAGGGTGGAACCGCGGAAATATTTTCGTCCCTTTATGGTTAGGTTCTTTTTTTATTCTTAAAAAATATGCAATTAAAATATTATTAAAGTTTTTGGAGGGATTAACAAAATGGCAGTTGAAAAAACAATGGATAAGATAGTAGCTCTATGTAAAAATAGAGGATTTATATTTCCTGGGTCAGATATATATGGAGGGTTAGCAAACTCTTGGGATTATGGCCCTCTTGGAGTTGAATTTAAAAATAATGTAAAAAAGGCCTGGTGGAAGAGGTTTGTTCAAGAAAGTCCTTATAACGTAGGTGTTGACTGTGCGATATTAATGAATAGGGAAGTATGGGTAGCATCAGGGCATGTAGGAGGATTTTCAGATCCATTAATGGATTGCAAAGAATGTAAGGCAAGATTTAGAGCAGATAAGTTAGTAGAAGATCATATGACAGAAAGTGGAGTAGAGGTAGCTTCAGCAGATGGATGGTCTAATGAAGAATTAATGAAGTATATTAAAGAAAATAATATAGTTTGTCCTAAATGTGGAGCTCTTAATTATACAGATATAAGAAAATTCAATTTAATGTTCAAAACTTATGCAGGAGTAACAGAGGATGCTAAAAATGAAATATATTTAAGACCTGAGACTGCTCAAGGTATTTTTATTAATTTTAAATCTGTTCAAAGAACAACTAGAAAGAAAATTCCATTTGGAATTGCGCAAATTGGAAAATCTTTCAGAAATGAAATTACACCAGGTAATTTTACTTTTAGAACAAGAGAATTTGAACAAATGGAATTAGAATTTTTCTGTAAGCCAGGAACAGACTTAGATTGGTTTGAGTATTGGAGAAAATATTGTTTCCAATTCTTATTACAATTAGGTGTTAATGAAGAATGTCTAAGAATTAGAGATCATAGCAAGGAAGAATTATCTTTCTATTCAAAAGCAACATCTGACATAGAATATTTATTCCCATTTGGATGGGGAGAATTATGGGGAATAGCAGATAGGACAGATTATGATTTAAAGAAACACCAAGAACATTCTGGTCAAGATCTAAGCTATTTAGACCCAACAAATAATGAAAAATATATTCCTTATTGTATTGAACCATCATTAGGAGCTGATAGAGTAGCTTTAGCCTTTTTAGTTGATGCATATGATGAAGAAGAACTAGAAGGTGGAGATACAAGGTGTGTAATGCATCTACATCCTGCTTTAGCTCCATTTAAAGCAGCTATATTACCTTTATCAAAGAAGCTTTCAGAAAAAGCACTAGAAGTTTATGGAGATTTAAGTAAAAAGTATAATTTAGATTTTGATGAAACAGGTAGCATAGGAAAAAGATATAGAAGACAAGATGAAATAGGAACACCATATTGTATAACAATTGACTTTGATACTATAAATGATGATTCTGTAACAATTAGGAATAGAGATACAATGGAACAAGAAAGAATAAAAATAAGTGAATTAGATGAATATATTGCTAAGAGCTTAGTCTTTTAATAAATAAGAGGGTTAAATGGATTTAATTATCCTTTTAATCCTCTTTTGCTCTTTAGATTAATAAAGTAAAGTGTTATAATATGGATTTAGTGGGATAGAATTTATATATGAATCATATAATCGGATTATATATTATTATTGTGGAGGAAACTATGAAAAAGAATTTTACAGAGTTCAAGGAATATATTAAGAATAAAAACGTAGCGGTAGTAGGAATTGGTGTATCCAATATTCCTTTAATAAATTTTTTGTTAGAATTAGGTGCAAAGGTTTCAGCCTTTGATAAGAGAGATGAGAAGCAATTAGGGGATATTGCAGTTGACTTTGAGAAAAAGGGTGTAAAATTATTCTTAGGGGATGGGTATTTAGATAATATAAAGGGGTTTGATGTTTTATTTAAAAGTCCATCAATGAGAATTGATTGTGAGGCTTTAGTAAGAGCAAAAAGTGAAGGAACATATATAACTTCTGAAATGGAAGAATTCGTTAGATATTGTAAAGGAAAAATTTATGGTATTACAGGAAGTGATGGCAAAACAACAACTACAACAATTATTTCAAAGTTGTTAAAGGAACAAGGGTATAAAACTTGGGTTGGTGGTAATATAGGTACTCCTCTTTTTTCAAAAGTAGAAGAAATTAATGAAGGGGATATGGTTGTTTTAGAATTGTCTAGTTTTCAATTAATGACAATGAACTTGCCTATTGAAGTAGCTGTATGTACTAATTTATCGCCTAATCACTTGGATATGCATAAGGATATGCAAGAATATATAGATTCAAAGAAAAATATATTTTTATATCAAAATAATGATGGTATTTTAGTAATAAATAAAGAAAATTCCATAACTGAAGGTTTCAAAAAAGAAGCAAAGGGCGAAGTTAGAGAGTTTAGTTCAAAGAATGTTATTAATGATGGAGCTTATTTTAAAGACGATATTTTATTTTTAGATGGTAAAGAAATATGTAATAAAGAAGGCATTGTAATTAAAGGCATGCATAATATTGAAAATTATTTAGCAGCTTTTGCAGCAACAAAGGATGATGTATCTAAAGAAGTTATGAAAAAGGTAGCTTATTCATTTGGAGGAGTAGAGCACAGATGTGAATTAGTTAGAGAATTAGATGGGGTAAAATATTATAATGATTCAATTGCATCTAGCCCAACTAGAACACTGGCAGGACTTAAAGCATTTGAAAGAAAGGTTATCTTAATTGCAGGAGGTTATGATAAACATATTCCTTTTAAGCCATTAGCTTTTGAAGGATATACATATATAAAAGAATTGATATTGTTAGGAGCTACAAAAGATAAGATAAAAGAAGCATTTCATGAATTAAAAGAAGTAAAAGGAGTAGAGGTTCCTATTTTAATTGTTAATTCATTAGAGGAAGCGGTAGATAAAGCTAGAGAAATAGCTAAAAAGGGAGATATAATAACATTATCTCCAGCCTGTGCATCTTTTGATATGTTCCCTAATTTTGAGGCAAGAGGTAATAAGTTTAAGGAAATAGTAAATGAGTTAAAATAATAAAAAAATTTGAGAGCGACAGCTCTTTGTTTTTAAGATGGTTTTTGATGGGATTAGAGAAGAAAAGAGGAGTGTGGCACTAATATTATATGTTCAATAATTAGTGCCACACTCCTTTTTTATTTCTATCTCATTAACTATTATTTTTTAATATGTATATGTAAGTGTTATTAATATTAACAGATTTTTCTATAAAAATACCATCTTCAGTGGGGAAATAGTCGTTAACACCGTCTTTAAATATTTTAGTGGTAGTTACTTTATTATTTTCTAAATCTACCTCTAATTTATATAAATGTTTTGCATCTTTAAAATCTAAATAATATAAGTTATTATTATATGTTTTAAGTTTTTCACCACACATTATATTAATTCGCTTATAATCCAGGGTAGTGGTGTCGACTGAGTAAAGATTATTATTATCAGATGAATTAAAAGCTAAAATCATACCATCATATACTACAAAACTTTCAACTGAAAAGTCTGTTAACTTTTTTTTTCCAGAGCCATCTTTTTTCATGGTATACATTTTAGATGAATCAGATACATTTTGATATATTATATTATCTCCATTAATTATGTAATATCCAACTCTATCATCAGATAATAAAGAATCTTTTTTAGTTTTAATATCATAACTATATAGCTTATAAGAGTCTGCTTTATTTATATAAAATAGATTAGTATTAGTCCCTATTAAATTATGCACTTTATTATTATTTAATTTAGTATATTCCTTTGTATTTATATCTATTGAAGCAAGACAATCTCCATTTGAGCCATCTGAAAAATAAAAAAGATTATTTACTTTTGTTAAAGTTGTAGTTGAATGTTCTACAAAGTTAGAAATATTTTCATTCTTTATATACTCATCTGGTAATGGTTTATTAATTGATGATATTTTGTTATTATCATCTGGATTAGGAAAAACAAGAGTGTTTTCATCTAAAATAAATGGCGAGGTATATAATGTTTCATCTTGTAATATAAAAGGGGTAGTAAAAGTAGAATTATTTGATGAAGATGAAACAGAGGGTATTTCTGTCGATGTATTTTTTTCAGAACTATTATTTGAACAGCCGCATAATATAAAAGATGAAGTAAGTAATAGCACGAAAATAATTTTCTTTTTCATATTCTTTCCTCCATTAAATTGTTATATATATATAGTAAATTAAAATAAATAAAGAGTAAAGGCGATATAAGGTAGAATAATCCAAATATTTGTAATATTAATGTGAATAAATAGTGAATAGACTTAAAACATTTCCAAGTGTATCAATAGGAGATAATAATAGAATTATAGAGTAATTAAGAGTAATACCAGAATAAACTAATATAAATAGAGACTATGTATATTGATGTTTCAAAAAAAATGATATGATAGTAGCTGTCGTCAGGGAAAACTATTAACAAGTATTTAAAAAATATTAAAATTCTTAATAAAAACTTGTTGACATAGAAAAAGTTTGATGATATTATAATATGGCGGTCGGGAAATGACCGGAATTGATCTTTGAAAATTGAACAGATATATAAGTAAAAACCAGCAATTCTTTTTATGAGTAAGTTTTTATGAGCGAAAATTAAACTTACAAGACACTAGTAGTGCTAGGAAATGAGGAATGAGGAGCAGAGCATACATTTGTATGTGAGCACCGCAATAACGAAATTGACAAAGCAATGCGACGTGTATTTGGAAGTTTAAAAAAGATTAAACTTTTTATTGAGAGTTTGATCCTGGCTCAGGACGAACGCTGGCGGCGTGCCT
>JAAYPK010000041.1 GCA_012519845.1 Clostridiales bacterium | reverse complement strand
TTTTTCATGATATTGAGTTTATGGAAGGACTTTGTGACAAGACTTACAATATGGAACTTGGAGAAATGGTTAAGGAGGTAGTTTAACTTGAAAGGAGATTTACATGTACATACCAATATTTCTGATAGTTCTTATGGAATAGAAGAAACTTTAAACATGGCTAAAAAAAATGGAGTAACACATTTAGGTATAGTCAATCATGATACTGTAAAAGGCCTTCAGGAAGCTATTGATATGGGTAATTTCTATAATATAAAAGTAATTCATGGTATTGAAATATCTGCATATGATTTTGAAAATAATAGAAAAGTTCATATATTAGGATACAATTTTGACTTAAAAGGAAAAAATATAAAATCAATATGTGATCCTTTATTAGTAAGAAGAGATGAGAATAGTAAATGGCAGATTAAAAAATTAATTGAACAGGGTTATGATTTAGATATTCAGTCTATAAAAGAAAAGGCTAGAAAGAGTGGAGTGATTTATAAACAGCATATAATGGAGGAATTAATAGAAAAGCATTATACTGATAAAATTTATTCTGATTTGTATAGAAGATTATTTAAAAATAATGGTATATGTGCAAGAGATATTGAATATATTGATGTTTTTAAAGCTGTTGATGCAATAAAAAAGGATGGAGGAAAAGTGGTATTAGCTCATCCAGGACAATTAGATTCTTATGGTATTATTGATAAATTAGTGAAAAAAGGATTAGATGGTATAGAGATTAATCATCATGATCATACAGAAGAGGATAGAATAAAAATTAAGAAAATAGCTAATAAATTTAATCTGATTTTAACAGGAGGTACAGATTATCATGGTGAATATGGTAGTTTACCTATAGAAATAGGAGATATTGAAAGTCCAAGGGAATATTTAAGTTCTTTCTAACATTATTCAAACATTAGTTAACATACTGATAATATTATATTAACCTAGAAAATTTATAATTTAGTAGAAATAATCATTAAGGGGGAACTTAATAAATGAAAATAAAAAAAATAATAACTTTAGCTGCATCAGCTCTAGTAGGAGTATCAATGCTTTCAGGAATGATTGGATGTGGAAGTGGTTCTGAAGGAGCAAGTGCTAAAAAAGGTGAATCTGATACAATTACAATGGTTTGGTATCCAAATGAATCAGGTGGTGATTATGATGATGCTAGACAAGAAATGGGAAAAATAATTGAAGAGGCAACTGGTAAAACTGTAGAACATAAATTAACAACAGATTATTCAGTAGCAATAGAATCTCTTGCTAACGGAACAGCATCAATATGTTTTATGGGAGCACAAGGGTATGTTGAAGCGCATACAAAAAATAATAAGGTTTTACCTTTAGTTGTTGGAAGTGGTAAATCTGGAACATTAGATGATGCGAAATATTATAGTTGGCTTGCAGTAACAAAAGAAAATGCCAGTCAATATCAAAAAGATGGAAAATATGTTATAGATAATATTGAAGGTAAAAGGATATCATTTGTTTCAAATAGTTCAACATCAGGATTTAAAGTACCAACATCAACAATTGTAGCACAATTCTCAAAAGAGGATAAGTGGAAAGATTTAAAAGCTGAAGATTTAATGGAGGGTGGAAAAGATAAATTCTTCTCTGAAGTACTATTTGGAGGATCTCACCAAGGTTCAGCTGTAAACTTATTAACTGGTAAAGCAGATGTGGCTGCATTTTGTGATACAACATTAGTAAATTATTGTGAAGCAAGTGAAGGTGAATTCAATAAACTTGGAACTACTTATAAAATTAAAGATAATGCTGCAGAACCATTTAATACTTTAGTTGGAAAAGAATTTGTAGCCATTGCAAATACACCAGTATTAAATGCACCTTTTGCCATGAATACTGAAGTATTAAGCGAAGAAGATCAAAAGAAAATAATTGATAAATTAACTTCTGATGAAGTCACAAATAATAAGAAAATATTCGTTCCTGCTGAAGATAAAGATTCAATTGGTTTATTTAAGCAAGAAGGAAAGAATAGATTTGTTAAAGTAGAAGATAGTTGGTTTGATCCAATAAGAGAATTATCTAAATAATTAATTAGAGGAGTGTTTGTGATAGATGGAACTATTAACGGTAAATAATCTTAGTAAAGAATATAAAGGTGGAACAAAGGCCTTAGAGAATATTAACTTTTCAGTAAAAGAAGGTGAATTTATTTCTGTAATAGGTCCATCTGGAGCAGGCAAATCTACCTTGTTAAGGTGTATAAATAGACTGATTGATTCTACAGAAGGAGAAATTATATTTGATAATACAAATGTAGGAGAAATCAAGAAGAAAGATCTTAGAAAATTAAGAACAAAAATAGGTATGATTTTCCAACATTATAATTTAGTTGAAAGATTAAGTGTAATAGAGAATGTCCTTCATGGAAGGTTAGGATACAAATCTACTATACAAGGTATAGTTGGACATTACACTGAGGAAGAAAAGGAAGAAGCTTTCAGAATATTAGGGATGCTTGGTTTAGAAGAACAAGCATATAAAAGATGTGACCAATTAAGTGGTGGTCAAAAACAAAGAGTTGGAATTGCAAGGGCATTAGTTCAAAATCCAAAATTGATTTTATGTGATGAGCCTATTGCATCGCTAGATCCCAATGCATCTAAAATTATAATGGACCATTTAAAAGATATAAATAAAAAACTAGGAATTACTTGTGTATTAAATCTCCATCAAGTAGATGTTGCTATGAAATATTCTGATAGAATAATTGGAATAAATAGTGGAAAGACAATATTTAATGGCGCACCTTCAGAGCTAACAAAAGATAAGATACATGAAATATATGGATCTGATGAAGGTAGTCTAATAATAGACTAAGGGGTGGAGATATGAAAATAGAAGTATTAAGAAAGAAAAATAGAACAATAACTATTGTAGTACTTGCCATAATTGTTTTTGCAATATTATGCAGTGAGGTTGTTAATTTTAATATAATTAAAGGAGCTGCCTCTGTTCCACAAGCAATTAAGTGGTTG
>JAAYPK010000040.1 GCA_012519845.1 Clostridiales bacterium | reverse complement strand
TTTTATTTAAAAACGATATAAGCATATCTTTTTCAAATAAAAGTAGGAAAATTAAATATTTTGATATACTAGTATCTATTATAGCATTAATAGGTACAATATATGGGCCTATAACAAGTTTTAATATAGAAGTAAATAATATTATAATTTTAGGATTAATAATAGGGTTTACCAGTTATTTTGGATATATATTTAAAGTTTCAAAGCATAAATTAAAAATAGGTTTATTGTCTTTTGCTGGGATACTTACATATGCATTAATAGCTTATAGATATATTATTGATGGATTTATTATAGTTTATGGGTATATATTTAATTTATTATATAGTAAAGTAACTTTTTTAGAGGAAATAGATCCTATTTATAATATGAACCAAGATGTTAGCATTTGTTTATTTTTTAGTGTCATAATAAGTATTCTTGCATTTCTTATTACATATAGCATTGTGTATAGGTCAAGGTTTTGGATGCTATTATTAGTAACTATACCTTTTTTAGAAATTGGGGTATATTTTGGTATAATGCCAAGTATCTTTTCTTTTTCAGTACTTGTTCTATCATGGATTTGTACTTTAGGAATGGATTTAATTTGTAAGATAAACAGAAAAAAAAGCAGGGAAAATATAATTATAAAAAATAAAATAGGAATTATTTTGGCTCTTATTACTTGTAGTATATGGGTTATTATTCTTATTTTCTATCCTCCCAATTCGTATACTAGATCAGAAAAAATGGAGCAGATAAAAGATAAAATTCAGGATTATACAAATGAGATTTCTATAAATAATTTTTATAATATGTTTTCTGGAACTAGTAGTGGAGGAATAAATGGTGGGGTTTTAGGACAGGCAGCTAAAATAAAATACAAGAATCAAACGGATTTAATAGTAACTTTACCTAAAGGGAATGAAGATGTTTATTTAAGAGCATTTATAGGCTGCACATATAATAAGAATAAATGGGAAAATGTATCTAAGAATATGATGGATAATTATAACTTAACTGATAAATATATAAGGATTAATGGATTTAATATTAATGGAAATAATTTAAGGAGTTTATTAAGTAAAGGTGTTGCCATTGAATCTGGAGTAATTAATATAAAAAATATTAATGCAAATAAAAATTATACCTATGTACCCTATAATTACTATGAGGAGAGTGGAGAAAATCCAACTATTTCAGAGGAGTCAGATTCATGGGTTTCAAGTAATAAATATAATAAAGAAAGTATTTTTGAAAAATATAATGGAGAAGGAATTTATGAGATGAATTATCTTTTAGATAATGTAAGTATCTCTGAAGCATATAAATATGTAAATAATGGACGAAGAACAAAAGAAACTGAAGCAGAAAAAGCTTATGTAAATTTTGTTTATGATGCATATACTAAACTTCCGGAAGATGGATTAGAAGAAATTAAAGAGAAATATAAAGGAAGATTTCTAAATAATAATAATGTTTATTATTGTGTAGAAGAAGCAAAAAGAGATGTACAAAACGGAACAAAATATACATTATCACCAGGGAAGCTTCCGGAAGGTAAAGATTTTGTAGAATATTTTTTATATGAAAGTAAAGAAGGATACTGTACTTATTTTGCATCTGCAGCAACGGTGATTTTAAGAGCAATGGGAGTACCGGCAAGGTATGTAGAGGGTTACGTCATAAGAAAAGATGAGATTAATCTTATGTCACCAGTAGAAAAAGAAAGTAAGAGAACATATTATGCTGATAATAATTCTCTGGGAATACCTATGGAGCCTAATAGTTATCCTATAGAATATTCTGAGTATAATATTAGAAAATATTCTGTAGTTAATGTTAAAGATAGTAGTGCCCATGCTTGGGTAGAAGTATATTTAGACGATTATGGTTGGATCCCAATAGACGTAACTCCAGGAGCTTCAGAAGAAAATAGTGTAGAACCTGTAAATAATGAAATTAATGAGAATAGCAATGAGAAAGATCCGGAAAATAATAATGTAACTAATTCTGAAGAAAAAACACAGGAAACTCAAACAACCATGAGCCAAGAGGAAGATGGTATTTCAAGTATTGAAAAGAATAAGGATGTTCAAAATAATAATGGTAATAAAATATTAGATGTTTTTATTAAAGTTATTATCTTTATAGTTGGAGTTTTAGTATTAATTTTAATTAGACATTATATTGTTATGAGTAAAATGAAAAAGCTTTTTAAGGGAAATAATTATAGTAAAAATATTGAATATTTATATAAATATTTAAATAAAATAATGAAATATAATGCGGCATTAGATTTTAACAAGCTATCTTTTAAAGAATATATTAGTTCTATTGAAAAAGAATATAAATTCATTAATGAGGAAGAATTCAAGAATATTTTAGATATAGTATATAAAGCTAAATTTAGTAATTGTCAATTAAAGTTTGAGGAATACAAAGTTGTTGAAGGATATGTTGCTAAGATAAGTAATGAGAAATATATTTCAATGTCATTATTTAATAAATTGGTATATAAATATGTAAAGAATTTATATATGATATAATATGAACAAAATGTTAATTAAAACACTTTACATTGTATATATTTACTTAAAAGTATATAATTGGAAATAAGAAAAGCTTTAGGGGTGGAAATTATGGATTTTAATGAGAATTCAGTTGGGAACATGGATTCTTATACTGTAGAGAAAGTTAATATGATAAAAGAAGAGAAAAGGAAAAAACAAATAAAAAAACGCAAGAGAAGGTTGTTAATAGCACTAATTATTTTAGTTATTACAATCATTATATATACAACTATAAACATATTTTTCTATGGAGTTAATAGAATTAAATCAGATAATATGAAAGAAACAATTCAAATAAATGATGTGGTAATAGTAAATAAGATTAACTTTTCTATTGAAAAAGGAAAAGTGTATAAATTTAATAAAGAAGGTAAGAAATTAATAGCTAGATGTATTGGTGTTGGTGGAGATAGTATAAAAGTTGAAAATGATAAGGTATATATAAATGGTATGTTATTTGCTGAAAACTATGTATCATCAAAGATAAATGGAAGTATTAACTTTGAAGTTATAGTTCCAGAGGGAGAATACTTTATGCTTGGAGATAACAGAAGTAGCTCTTGGGATAGTAGGTATTGGAGTGATAGATTTGTAAAGGAAAAGGACTTTATAGGAGAAGTTACAAAAATAGTTTATCCATTTTACAGAGCTGATGATATTAAGTATTATTAAAAGGGTAAGGAATAGGAAAGCAAAAAAAAATGCCGTTTAGGCATTTAAAAGGAATAGGAAAGTAAAAAAAATGCCGTTTAGGCATTTTTTTTACTTTCCACTATCCCCATAGTTTGCAAGGACTCTTGCGCTTGGGTCGTTAACGTTACATCCTTCCCAAGTTTTATTTGGCATCCAAAAATCTTTTATCCAAGCAGCTTGGCCAGGATAGAATTCTTCAAATATGTCTCTATATAAAAGAGATTCTTTTGTAAATGGAGTACCATATGGGTATTTAGTTTTAGCATTTTCTACATCAGCTTCAGTATATTTTCCTTCAGCATATTCTTTTAAATAATCAACCATAGAATGACCAACAGCATCACTAAAGGCAGCTTTTTCACGATATAATATTGAATCAGGCAAATAATTTAATCCTTCAAAGGCTTTTCTTAATAAATATTTTCCTTTATTGTAAACATTCATTTTCTTTGCAGGGTTAATGCTCATTACGTAATTAACAAAGTCAATGTCTGCAAAAGGTACACGTCCTTCTAATGCATGAGCAGATATACATCTATCAGCTCTTAATACATCATACATGTATAATTCCTTTATTCTTTTTTCAGATTCTTTCTGGAATTCACATGGATTTGGAGCGAAATCTGTATATTTATATCCAAACAATTCGTCACTAACTTCACCTGTTAATATTACCTTTAGGTCAGTATTTTCATGTATGTATTTGCACAATAAGTACATTCCGATACTTGCACGTATTGTAGTTATATCCCAAGTTTCTAAGTGATAGATTACTTCTCTTAATGAATTTAGTACATCATCTTTTGTCATAATAACTTCAGTATGATCAGTACCTAAGAATTCAGCAACTTGCTTAGCATATTTTAAATCTATAGGATCTGTATCCATTCCAACAGCAAAAGTTCTTATTGGTTTATCATGCATTTTTTGCGCTACTGCACAAACAAGAGATGAGTCTAAACCTCCACTTAATAAATATCCAATAGGAGCATCAGATTGGAATCTTTTTTCAATAGCTGCTTCTAATTTAACACGAATATTTGTTGTAATGTTTTCTAAAGTATCATCAACAATTGTTTTAGGATTTGCTAAGTCATTGTAGCAAACAAATTCTCCATCTTTATAATAATGTCCAGGTGGGAATGGCATAATATCTTCGCAATAATCAACTAATCCTTTAGCCTCACTTGAGAAAGATATTTTATGACCTACCTTAGTGTATCCGTAGAACATAGGACGAATTCCCATAGGATCTCTAGCAGCCATTAAAGAATCATTTTTTATATCATATAATACCAAAGCAAATTCAGCATCTAGGAATTTACATAATGTTTCGATTCCAAATTTATCATAAAGAGGGATTAATACTTCACAGTCGCTTTTTGACTTAAATGTATATTCTTCCTCTAGCATTTTCTTTAAAGCTGGATAATTGTATATTTCACCATTACAAACAAGTTTGCAATTATTTGAGATAAATGGTTGATTTCCCTTTGCAGATAAATCCATTATAGATAAACGGTTAAATCCCCATGAAATTCCATTAGAAATAGTTGCACTATTATTATCAGGACCACGATGAAATACTTTTTTTAGCGCTACTTCAAATTCTGAAACAGCATATTTGTCTGAGTTTAATACGACAAAACCACACATTAAAATAACCCCCTTAAATTTAAGCAAAATAAAAACCCGCATAAAGCGGGTTACCTATAACTAAAATAATAATCCTTAAGATTTAGTTACATGGTACGGAAAATACATAATAGTACTCGATACCCGCCAATAATTACGTCATTGGATACGTTCTAGCCTACTAATAAAAAATGAATTTATTACTTTCGGTAGACAGCTCAAAGGTGTTCTTCGTCAAAAACTCAACTACTAGGCTCTCACCATACCCTAGCTCGCTAAAGCGTCTGTTTAAGATTACTCTCCTTGTCATAGCCTTTTTGAAAATATATAATTGATGTTGTTTATTATAAGCTAATTTAGAATAAATTACAATAGCAATAATGAAAAACTTAATTAAATAAAGAATATAAAGATAAATTACTAATAACTATAACGAAATTACTTTCTATATTTTATTTAGTAATCTGTTATATTAATAAGTGAAGGTATTTGGAGGGTAGAATATGAATATTGGATTGATTGGTTTTGGAGGAGTAGGGAAGGATTTTATAAAATTACTAAAGTATAAAGATTTAAATTATAAAATAATTTTTATATTAAAAAGTAATGGAGGTATATTTAATAAAAATGGATTAGATATAGATGAAATTATTTCAATGGAAGATAGTTTAAATAATCATAAGGATTGGCAGGAGAAAAACTCATTGGAAGAATTATATAGTAATATTGATTTATTAATTGAATTAACTCCCACTAATAAAGAAAATGGAGAACCAGCGTTATCTTATATAAAAACAGCATTGAATAATGGAATATCAGTTGTTACAGGGAATAAGGGACCAATATTGCATGGATATAGAGAACTAACAAGAATTGCAAAAAGTAAAAATTGTTTTTTAGGAGTAGGTTGTACAACAGGAGGTGCTCTTCCAACTATTAGTGGAGGATTATTTGATTGCAGAGGAGCAGAAATAATATCTATAGAAGGAATACTAAATGGAACATCAAATTATATTTTAAAAGAAATGGAAGATAATGATTTATCCTACTCAGAAGCATTGGAAAAAGCAAGAAATCAGGGTATAGCTGAAAGAGATCAAGCTTTAGATGTAGAAGGTTACGATACTGCTATAAAGATGTTAATTTTAGCAAATGTATTAATGGGATCAAGCTTAAAACTTGAAGATGTAAGTATTAAAGGTATAAAGAATATAAAAAAGAAGGAAATACAGTTAGCTAAAGAAAAAGGAAAAAGAATAAAGCTAATAGGGCGTATTTATAAGGAAAATAGTAATATTAAGATTACTGTAATGCCAGAAGCAGTTAATAAAAATCATCCATTATATAATGTAGAAGGCAAAAATAAAGGTATTACATATTACACAGATACACTTGGAGAAATTACTATATCAGGTGGTGCTTCAGGAACTAGAAATGCTGCAGCAGCAATATTAAGAGATATATTAAATTATAGTAGGGGATAATAAACATGGATAAAAAAGAATTAAGGAAATATATGATTGAAAAAAGAAACTGTATAACAGTAGAAGAAAAGGTAAGTTTAGATAAAGAAATATTAGAAAAATTACGTGGGAGTGAATCCTATATAGATAGCAAAAATATTTTTATATATATTGGTTTTGGAAGTGAAATTAATACAAAAGAATATATTAATGAATTTTTAAAAGATGGAAAATCCGTTTTCATTCCACGCACTGTAATATCATCAAAAAAAATGGAGGCCGTTAAAGTAAATTCTCTAGAAAATTTAGAGAAAAACAAATATGGAATTTTAGAGCCAGGCTTAAAAGAAGAGGCAAGTGATAAAAAAATTCTAGACTTAATAATTTTGCCTGGAGTTGCTTTTGATTTGTATGGAGGAAGATTAGGCTATGGTGGAGGATATTATGATAGGTTTTTAATAGGAACAAAAGCAAAAAAAGTTGCTTTAGCCTATGACTTTCAAATTATCTCTAAAATAGAAATTGAAGAGCATGACATACCAGCAGATTCTATAATAACAGAAAAAAGAATTATAGATTTTTAAAATGACAGTATTGTGTTAATTATTACTATTTTTATTCAAGACCATATTTGTATTTTCTATTATACTAATATATATAATAAGATTTAGGGGATGATATATTATGGCAAAGGATACTTGTATTAATTTAAGAAACCAAGTAATGTATTCTGTTTATGTAAGAAATCATAGTAAGGAAGGAACCTTTAAGGCAGTTACTAAGGATTTAGAAAGGATTAAGGAATTAGGCACTGATATTGTTTGGTTTATGCCAATACACCCAATTGGGATAAAGAACAAAAAAGGTGAATTAGGTTGCCCATATGCAATAAGAAATTATAGGGAGGTTAATCCTGAATATGGAACACTGGAGGATTTTAAGGAATGTGTTGACAAAATCCATTCCCTTGGTATGAAATGCATAATTGATGTAGTTTATAATCATACATCACCAGATTCATGGCTTTTAGAAAACAAGCCAGAATTCTTTTATAGGAAGGAAAATGGAAGCTTTGGAAACAGAGTGGGAGACTGGTCAGATGTTTTAGATTTAGATTATAACAATAAAGATTTATGGGATTACCAAATTGAAACCTTGAAAATGTGGGCTGGTATTGTTGATGGCTTTAGATGTGATGTAGCAAGTATGGTGCCAGTTGAATTCTGGGAGAAAGCAAGAGAAGAAGTAAAAAAAGTAAGAAAAGATTGTATATGGTTAGCGGAAACTGTTCATTATACATTTATTAGGGAATTGAGAGCACAAGGAATAGAGGCAAGTTCTGATGGAGAAGTTTATAGAGCTTTTGATATTTGCTATGATTACGATGTTCAACCAATGTTTAGTGCATATATTAATGGAGAAAAAACTTTAAGTGAATATATTGATTTCCTTAATTTCCAAGATAGCATATATCCTAATAATTATGTGAAGTTAAGATTTTTAGAAAATCATGACAACCCAAGGGCTAAGCATATAATTCCAAGGGAAAGTGATTTAATTAATTGGACAGCATTTTGTTATTTCCAAAAAGGTACAACCTTAATTTATGGAGGACAAGAAGTTCAAGAAGAAAAATGTCCAAGCCTTTTTGATATTGATAAAGTTAACTGGAATACTGGAAAAGATTTATCTTCATTAATGAAGACATTGTATAAAATTAAAAAGGATACTATTTTTACAAATGGTAATTATTCTTTAGTAGCAAATGAAGATTTACAAACAGTAATAGGATACTATGAAAAAAATAATAATAAAGCTGTGGGGATTTTTTCACTAAAGAGTAAAAGTGGGAAAGTTAAGGTGGCTTTACAGGATGGAGAATACTTTAACGAAATAGATGGAGAAAAAGTTATAGTAATAAATGGTGAAATTACAATAGTAGGAAATCCAATTATTATTATAAAATAGTGTTAATGCATGGCAAGTTAAACTAACATAAAAAACAAGATGGTAATAAAAGTTACCATCTTGTTTTTTTATTATATTTCTTTATCGTTTATTTCTTTTAGTATTCTATTTTCAAATTCCTCAATAGCCACGCTTCCTTCATCGCCATTTTTTCTGCTTCTAACAGCAACTGTATTTGATGCAGCTTCTTGTTCACCAACAACTAGAATGTATGGTGTTCTTTCAAGTCTTGCTTCTCTTATTTTATATCCAATTTTTTCTGCTCTATAGTCACCTTCAACTCTTATTCCTTTAGATTTTAAGTTATTAATAACGTCAGCAGCATAATCATTATATTTATCAGATATAGGAAGAACCTTTACTTGTACTGGAGACATCCAAGTTGGGAAAGCACCAGCATATTTTTCAATAAGCATAGCAATTGTTCTTTCATAACATCCAATTGAAGATCTATGAATAATATAAGGATGCTTCTTTTCTCCGTTTTGATCAATATAAGTCATATTAAATCTTTCAGCTAAAGCAAAGTCAATTTGAACTGTAAATAATGTATCTTCTTTTCCATGAACATTTTTAAATTGAATGTCTAGCTTTGGCCCATAGAATGCTGCTTCATCATCAGCTTCAGTATAATCAAGCTTCATATGGTCAAGAATAGTTTTCATTATATTTTGAGTTCTTTCCCATGCATCAGGATCATCTATATATTTTTCTTTATTATTTGGATCCCATTTAGAGAATCTATAAGAAATATCTTTATCAATTCCTAATGTTTTCATAAAGTATTGTATTAAATCAACAACACCTCTAAATTCATCTTCTAATTGGTCTGGTCTAACGATTAAGTGACCATCAGCTAAAGTAAATTGTCTAACCCTAATTAAACCATGCATTTCACCAGAGGCTTCATTTCTAAATAAAGTAGAAGTTTCAGAGTATCTAATTGGAAGTTCTTTATAGCTATGTTGTTCTGAATTATATATTGTATATTGGAATGGACAAGTCATAGGTCTTAAGGCAAAGACTTCATCATCCTTTTCTTCATCACCTAAAACAAACATTCCATCTTTATAGTGATCCCAGTGACCAGAAATTTTATATAAATCACTTTTTGCCATATAAGGAGTTCTAGTTAATACATAACCTCTGCTTTCTTCCACATCTTCAACCCATCTTGAAAGTATTTGGAATAACTTAGCTCCCTTAGGCATAAACAATGGTAATCCTTGACCAACATTTTCATCAGTAGTAAAAATACCAAGTTCTCTTCCTAATTTATTGTGATCTCTCTTTTTAGCTTCTTCAACTGCTTCAAGATAAGCTTCTAATTCTGATTTCTTTAAAAATGCTGTTCCGTATATTCTACTTAGCATTTTATTTTTCTCATTACCTCTCCAGTAAGCACCAGCACTTCTTAATAATTTAATAGCTTTTACATTCTTAATTGACATTAAGTGAGGACCAGCACATAAATCAGTAAAATCACCCATTTTATAGAAAGAAATAATTTCACCTTCTGGTAAATCATTAATAAGTTCAACTTTGTAAGGCTCATTTTCCATTAACTTAAGAGCCTCATCTTTTGGCAATTCAAATCTTTCAATGGAAGGATTCTCTTTGATGATTTTTCTCATTTCATCTTCTATTTTAGCTAAGTCTTCTGCAGTAAAAGCAGTTTCTTTATCAAAATCATAATAAAAACCTGTTTCAATTGAAGGTCCTATAGCAAGCTTTGTATTAGGAAACAATCTTTTAACAGCATAAGCAAGAACGTGAGAAATACTGTGTCTTATTGTATCCATACCTTCTTTTGAATCAGATGTACATATGCTAAGATTAACATCTTTATCTACAATATATCTTAGGTCAACTACCTTTTTGTCAACAATACCACAACAAGCATTTCTAGCTAATCCTTCGCTAATAGATTTTGCAATATCTAAAACGGAAATTTCAGAATCAAATTCTTTTACTGAGCCATCTTTTAATGTAACTTTTATCATTTTTATTTCCCCTTTCAAAATAAAATAAAAAACTTCATCTCAAAAAATAGAGACGAAGTATAAATCCGTGGTTCCACTCTAATTACTTATAATAATATTATTATAAGTCACTTTAGAAATTATCGTAACGTGATAATAACGGACTGTATTAGAGTCACTCAGAGGTGGTTTTCAATTAATCACATTTAAGAATAATTACAGCTATATATTCTCTCTCTGAAAATGAATTATTAATCTACTGTCCTCATCAACGTATTAACATATTTATTAAATTCATTATAGTAATGAAAAAAAATTTTGTCAAGATAATAATAAAATATTGTAAAACAATTGAAATGGTGTTAATATATTTAATATATTACAATAATGAAAGGTAAAAGGTAGTTTCAGAAATGAGAAAGTAATTTATTTTTTTAAAGTTTAAGCACATAGTTTTTTAGTAACCTTTATTAGGTTTTATTGTTGTGCTTAATATTTTAGAGAGTAAATTACGCTAAGAATCTGCATTTTGCTAATATATCTTGGGATAATTTTACTCTCTCCTAAATAATAAGGAGGGATTTTTTTTGGTATTAATTAAATTAAAAAACGTGAAAAAGTATTATGGTGATAGATTAATTTTTAATATAGATGACTTTAAATTAAGTAAAGGGGATAGAATAGGGATTGTAGGTGAAAATGGTTCCGGTAAAACTACTTTAATAAAGGCAATTTTAGGATTAATTGAAGTAGATGAAGGTAATGTCTATATTAATGAAAGTTATTCTTATATTAGTCAAGAAGAGAATTATGAAGATACAGTTGATAAAAACAAAATTAAAAAATTATTTAATTCTCCTGATAGATATGAAAGTTATTTATCAGGAGGTGAAAAGGTAAAGCTAAAAGTAGCAAAGGCCTTAAGTGAAAATAAAGCATTAATAATAGCAGATGAGCCAACAGCTAATTTAGATACTGAAAGTATTAAAATTCTTGGAACTATGTTTAAGGAATATAAGGGATCTTTATTGGTAGTTTCTCATGATAGAACATTTTTAGACAACACATGTAATTTTATTGCAGAATTACAAAAAAACAGTATAAAGCTCTATGAAGGCAATTATTCTAATTATTTAATTTTTAAGGAAGAAGAAACTCGTAGAAAGGAAAAAGAGTATTCTAGTTATATTGTAGAAAAAAATAGATTGGAAAAGGCTATTGTAGTTAAGAAACAACAAGAAAATAAGATAAAAAGTGTTCCTAAAAGAATGGGTAATTCAGAGGCAAGACTTCATAGGAAAATGGGAGGACAAAGAGGAAAGAAAAAAATAGATAATGCTATTAAAAATCTTGAGAATAGAATAAATCATCTTGAAGTTAAGGAAAAACCTAAATTTCAAAAAGAAATTAAAATTACAATAAGAGAAGGTATGGAAATAATAACAAAAGTTCCTATTGAAATAAATAATTTAAATTTGTATGCAAAGGATAATTTGTTAATTAATAATGTGAATTTGAAAATTAAGAAAGGTAAAAAGGTTGCTATTATTGGGGCCAATGGTTCAGGAAAAACTACTTTAATAAAAGAAATTATTAGTAACTCAAAGAAAGAAATTAAAATAAATAACAAGGTGAAAATTGGATATTTTGATCAAGATAGAAATACCTTAGAAAGTAATAAAAATATTTTGGAGAATGTAAAAGCAGAATCTTCTTTTAATGAAAGTTTTATAAGAATTAATTTAGATGGTTTTGGATTTAGGGGAGATGATGTATATAAAAAAGTTTCAGTTCTTAGCGGTGGTGAAAAAGTAAAAGTAGCATTGTGTAAGATAATTTTAAGTGATAATAATTTGTTGATTTTAGACGAGCCAACTAATTTTTTAGATATTAAAGCAAGAGAATGTCTTGAAAAATCATTAATTGAAATGGAGAAAACACTAATTATTGTTTGTCATGACAAAAAAATCATTGAAAATGTATGTGATTATTTAATATTTATTGAGAATAATCAAATTAGTGAGTTTGAAGGCACATATAAAGATTATTTCGAAAGAAAAAAACAAATAGATGCTAGTGAAAGACTTCTTATTGAGAATAGAATTTCAGAAATAATATCCTTACTATCTGTAGAGAAAAATGAAGATAAGAAAAAAGAATTAGAATATAAATATTTTGATTTAAATAAAAAATTAAGGGATAGTCAGTAGAATTTTGGAGGTGATAAAAATGATATATTATTTTTCAAAAAAAAGTATACAAATATGGAATAATATGATAATATAAGAACGTACGTTCTGCATAAATGGGGAGGTTTATTATGATAAAAGTAGAAAACTTAACGAGAGAATTTAAAATTAATAAGAAGTATCCAGGATTTAAGGGGGCAATTAAATCTTTCTTTTCCAAGGAATTCACTATTAAAAAAGCAGTTGATAATATTAGCTTTGAGATAGATGATGGTGAAATAGTAGGATACATTGGATCAAATGGAGCTGGAAAATCTACAACTATAAAAATGATGACTGGAATATTAACACCAACATCTGGTTCTATAACAGTTCAAGGCATTGTTCCTTATGAAAATCGAGAAATAAATGCTAAAAATATAGGGGTTGTATTTGGACAGAGAACACAACTATGGTGGGATTTGCCTTTATCTGAAACCTTTACTTTACTAAAAGAAATTTATGAAATAAATGATGAGGACTTTAAAGAAAGAATGGAGTTTTTAAATGAGGTTTTAGCATTAGAAAGCTTTATGATGAGTCCGGTAAGAACTTTATCTTTAGGTCAAAGAATGAGAGCAGATTTAGCTGCAGCATTAATTCATAATCCAAAAATAATTTACTTAGATGAACCTACTATAGGTCTTGATGTAGTAGTTAAAGAGAATGTTAGAAAAGCAATAAAAGAAATAAATAAAAATTATGGAACAACTGTTATTTTAACAACTCATGATTTAAGTGATATTGAGGAGCTTTGTAATAGAATTATTATCATAGATAATGGAATCAAAATCTATGATGGAAGTTTAAGTGATATAAAAGAAAAGTATGGATATATTACGTCTATAATAGTTCAAGTGAAAGATGAAATAAATAATCTTGATTTAAATAATGAATTTAACATTTGTAGTGAGGATTTAAATTATGAAAATCAAGATGGAAAGATAAGAATTAACTTTAATAAAAATAAAATATCATCATCAAAGGTAATGTCTTATGTAATGAATCATTATGAGGTTATCGATTTTTCAGTAAGTGAGACAAGCATTGAGGATATTATTAAGAAGATTTATAGAAGCGGGGTGTAGCTTATGAAAAGAATAAAACCTTATTTTACTTTTACATCTAATGTGCTTAAAACAATTCTATCCTATAAAGCAAATGTAATAGGCTTTTATTTAGGGGATATGATGATTTTGCTTGTTACTTATTATTTGTGGAAAGCTATTTTTACTAGTAGTCCTGAAGCTATATTAAAGGGATTTGATTTTAATGAAATGATAATTTACGTAATACTTTCCTTTGTAACATCAGTAATGGTAAATGCTGAGGTGAGTGGAACAATTAATAGAGAGGTTAAGGATGGTTCAATTGCAATGAACTTAATTAGGCCTATAAATTATGAAAAGAGAATGTTTTTTGAAGGATTAGGAAATGTTATTTATAATTTAGTTTTAATTTTTATTGTTGGTTTTGGAGCAGTGTTATTTTTATCAGTAAAGTACACAGGAAGTATAAATGTATTAAATATAGTTTTATATATGTTTAGTACTGCTTTAGGATTTGTTATTAACTTTTATTATAGCTATGCATTGTCTCTATTAACATTTAAAATAACCAATATGTGGGGTCTATATCAAATAATGAATGCTATAACTCAGTTATTATCAGGGGCATTAATACCAATTGTATTTTTCCCTAATTGGGCTCAAACCTTATTTAACTTTTTTCCATTTAAATCAATTATTTATACACCATGTATGCTATATTTAGGGAAATTATCAGGATTAGATATAATCTATGCTTTAGGTATTCAAGTATTATGGGTAGTAATTTTAATTGCATTAAGCAGATTTATTTGGAAGGACTTAATTAAGAATCTTACTATATTAGGAGGCTAATAATGAAAAGATATATTAAATTGTATAAAAGATTTCTTCAGCAATATATTAAAAGTTTAATGGAATATAGAGTGGATTTTGTCCTTGGTTTAATTGGCTTTATTCTTGTACAGATGGCAGGGGTAGTATTCATTCAATTAATTTTCAATTCTATACCATCATTACAAGGATGGAGCTTTTATGAAATTTTATTTATTTACGGAATTGCCCAAATTCCAAGAGGAATAGATCATGTATTTACTGATTATTTATGGATTTTCAGCTGGAAAACTATAGCTAAAGGTGAATTTGACAGGTACTTATTAAGACCAATAAATCCATTATTTCAAGTTATTTCAGAAAGCTTTCAGCCAGATGGATTTGGAGAAATAATTATTGGGACAGTTCTTGTAATATATTCATCATTTCATCTTGGAATTTCTTTTGGGATAATACAGATTTTATCCTTTATAGTTATAATGATTAGCGCAACAATAATATATACATCAATTAAATTGGCAACTACTTCTATAGCATTTTGGGTTAAGTTCTCTCAATCATATATATTTATGGCATATAGTATTAGTGGATTTGCAAAATATCCAATAGGAATTTTCCCAAAGGGAGTAAAAATAGTATTAATAGGTATTATACCTTTTGCATTTACAGGATATTATCCAGGGGCTTATTTACTTGGAAGAGAAAGCTTTTTTATGGGAGTTGTTATGACTGCCATTATTTCAATAATAGCTTTCATAGTTGCATATAATATTTGGCTTAAAGGAATTAAAGTGTACGAAAGTGCAGGAAACTAAAATGAGCTGTTTCCTTAGTTAATAATCTTCATTTTAAACATTTAAAATTCAGAGTTAAGGCGTAGGATTGGGGCAGAGAGAAGAACTAAAATCTTCTCTCTAAGTTCTTCACTACTGAAAACATTATCAAATGTAAAAAAATAGAGTTATCCATAACGGATTTTTATCACGCTATGCGACAGCTCTTACATTTACTTTTGAATAAGTTTTTCTAATTTTATATTTTCAATCATTTCTTGGGTATAATGTTTTCCACCCATAAGAAATAAAATAATATCCTCTCTCGAATAACCTTCTTTGTATAATCTCATATTTTTTGTGATTCTCTTCATTATGTTAGATGAAATATTTAATATATGCATTAATTCTTTAAAAGTATAATATTTTTTTGGAAGTAAGTTCTCAAGTTTATTTTGTAAATTAAGCTTATATTGCAAGTCCACCTCAAGAGAGCGATGGGGACCATATTTGCCACGATGATGTTTTTCACATAAATACATATAATTAATTTCAATATCTAATCCACCTTGGTGTCTGTGAATTATGTGATGAATATCAGCTTTTTTGCTACAAATTTCACAATTGAACAATAGCGACCCCCCTTATATATATATATATAAATTATATAAGAAAAATGACACAATTACAAATAAGTAAATTATTAAAATGTCTTCAAAACTATTGAAAAGGGGTATAATATACTATATAATATAATATATAAAGCAGAAGGTTGGTGATATTGTGAGGCAAAACTATAATTCTTTTAAATATTGGGAATCAATAATTAATGAGAATAAAACCATTAGAGGACATATGTTTATGCAAGCTCCACCAAAAGAAAAATCAGTTTACATTCACACATTGATTTTTAGCAAGAAAAATGGAATTGACAATATTTATACTTATTTTCCTGATGTGAAAGTAATGCTAGGATATATACAATATTCTTTTTTACAAGAAGCTTTTTATAAGTGGATTAATGGAAAAGACAAGGTGGTTACCAAAATTCCTTATGTACCACTAGAAAAAATTATAAGTAACGGTTTGAAAAAAGGAAGTATTTCAAGGGCAGAAGCCAATAAAATGCTTGATTATAATAACAAAATATCTAAAATGTGGGAGTTGCCTAAAGATAGAATCATACCAGAACTAATGAAATTTGCAAGAAGTTTTAATAAAACTTGGTTTGGAGATAACAAAGAATTTTTATATTTAAAGGTATTTAAATCACCAGAAGAAGTAGGAGAATTTGTAGTAAATTCATCTCTAATTACCGGAGACGATAATATTTTTAAGGAAAGATTAGGTGTTACGGTGAACGAATGGAGATGTATATGTAAAGATGCTATAAAAAATGAAACTATGGGTGAACGGTTTAAAGAAATATTACAAAAAAATCTAACTCAAATAATATAGAAAAAGTGGCTAAAGCCACTTTTTCTATATTAAACTAATAAACATATGCTTTGAGAAGAAATTCCCTTCCCTTCTCCAGTGAAGCCTAGTCCTTCTTCTGTTGTAGCTTTAATATTAACTTGATCCAGATTAATATTTAAAGCATTACTTATTTTTATTCTCATATCATTGATGTAAGGCGCCATTTTAGGTTTTTGTGCAATTATTGTTGCATCAATATTTGAAATGGAATATCCTTTCTCCTTAATTAATTCTCCTACTTTTTCAAGTAAAATAATACTAGAAATACCTTTATATTTTTCATCAGTATCTGGAAAGTGTTTTCCAATATCTTGCATAGCAGCAGCACCAAGCAATGAATCCATTATAGCATGTACAAGGACATCAGCATCAGAGTGCCCAAGAAGACCATATTCATAGGGTATTTTTATTCCTCCAAGAATAAGATCACGATTTTTCTCTAATTTATGAACATCATAACCAAGACCAACTCTCATATAATACCTCCTATAGTTTTAGTATATTTTATCATAATTAAAAAAATATAAAAAGTTATGATATAATAATTCTAATATGATATTTAAAGACAGATTTAGAGGTGAGAATGTGGGCGGATTTGATAAAAATAAGTTTTCTTTTTCAAAAATAGATCCTATAGTTGATTTAAGTGAAAAAGGCAGAAAAATAAGAGAAAATAACGTTTCTTTATTATTAAGGGAGCTATTTTTGTATAAAGTATTACTAAAGGATTTAACAGCAGCTTTGCCAAATAATTTTGATAGAAATTTATTATTAAATCTAGCATTCTATAGCATTGATAATTTTGAAATATTGGATAAATTTCAAAAAAGTAGAAAGCTTCCAATTAATAAGATATGTAAAGAAACTGGTGTAGCAAGAGTTTTTTTAGAGCGATGGCAAGATTATTTAATAACATATATTATTATTTTAGCAAATCCTAATTATAAGGCTTTACAGGACTATTTTATAATTGAATATAATGGAGATAGCATTTTATCTGATACATATAAAAATCAAGATAAAGAATTACATAAAGGTATTGTCCTTAAATCTAAAAAAAGGAGTTGCACTATTTTAACAAGCAAAGGTGAATTTCTTAATATAAAAATTGACAATCATAAATTAGTTGGAGAAACAGCTGAAGGAAAAGAAAAATTAGGATTTAAGCATATAAAATTAAAATTAGCAATTGTAGCGTTTTTATTAATATTAATTTTAATTGCAGGATATAGACAGTATACTAAACCAGTAAGAACAATAGTAATAAATTCAACATCCATAATAAAAATAGAAACTAATACATATGATAATGTTATTTATATTTATTCATCTTCAGAGAAGGGTAAAGAATTAATAAATAATCTAAAAGCTATGGATGAAAATATAGATAATGTTATTGAAGGATGCATTGAGTATGCAAATGAAAATGAGATGATTCCTAATGATGGTATTATTATTACAGTTACTGGAGAGCCAATTAAATATGGATCTTTAGAAAAAACAGAAAAATATATTTTAGATAATAAGGTGAAAATACTTATTAACAATAATGGTAATGAGCATAAAGTACTTAAGAATGTAATAGAAGAAGAGTAATATTATTTAATTTGATAGTGGGATGATAGACTTTTGTATCCACTTACAACCTGTTAGGTGGATACAAAACTTTTATCAATCCCTTTTTATTTTGTATTTAACAGTCTGTCTTTAAAAGTATCAATTGAATAAGTAGAACTAACATATATTCTATTTAATTTAAATAAATCATCATTTTTGTGTGCATAACCTAAATTAGTAGTAAATGCAAAGGAGTATCCAGCTTCCTTTGCGGCTTTTATAGTATCATTATTATAATCTCCAAAAGGATAAGCTACTGAATAAATTTTTTTGTTTAATAATTTTTCTAATTTTTCTTTAGAATTCTTAAGTTCATTTAATTGTTCATTATATGTCAGAGTATTTAGATGTTTATGATTAACAGTATGACTTTCAAAATCAATACCATAGTCTTGCATTTCTTTTATTTGATCAGTTGAAAGATAATATCCGTCATCTATTCCAGAGGTAATAAGAAATATTGTAGCTTTCATATTTAATTCTTTTAGAATAGGAAAAGCATTAGTATAGTTATCCATGTATCCATCATCAAAGGTAATAAGAATACTTTTTTTTGGTATTTCTTCTCCTTTAAGAATATAATTAGCAAAATCACTTATAGTAAGAGTAGTATAACCCAAATCTTTTATTAAGGTAAGTTGTTCTTTTAATTTTACAGGTGATATTATAACTTCATTTTTCTCAGATGGATCAACTGAATGATAGTATAATATTGGCACGCCAGAAACATCTGCTGAAGTTTCTATAGATGAAAAGTCAGATATATTTTCTTTGTCAGCTATATCATTTGAATATTTATTAACAGGTGTATCAGTTAAATCTTTTGAAGCTGAATTATCTGTGTTTTCTTCATAAATAATATTATTAGAAGTGCTTGAAACATTTGAAAGCACATTATAAAAGCTTATGGATAAATTTGCAACTAAGATCGATGAAATAAAAAAAGTAACTACAAATAAAGATAGATTTTTTTGTATGAATTTCATAGTAATATAGTCCTCCTAATAGCTTTTAAAAAGAGTTTATCATAATCATTAAGAATTAACAAATAGGAAAAATAAAGTAAAAAAATGGTTTTTATCCACAGTATCCACAATTGCCTGTGGATAACATGTTATAAATATGTTTATGTTTTTGTGGGTAACTTATGTAAAGCCCATAAATAAAGGGATGTGGGCAATGGCCTATTTTAAAGACTCATTGTGGATAATAAAATAAAAAATGTGTGATATAATTAATTTGTGGATAAAATAATTTAAAAGGAGTAATCATGGAGAATTATAATGAAATATTAGAAAGTCAAAAAAAATTTTTCTATAATAAAAAAATTGATTTGAATTTTCGAATAAAGAGTTTATTAAAGCTTAAAAAAGCCATAAAAGATAATGAAGCAATGGTAATAAGAGCATTAAATAGAGATTTAGGTAAATCACAATTTGAAGGGTATTTAACAGAAATAGGGCTTATTTATGAAGAAATAGATTATGCCATAAAAAATATAAAAAAGTGGTCAAAGAGAAAAAAAGTTAAATCACCATTATATACTTTCCCAGGAAGAGGATATATATATAAAGAACCTTATGGAGTTGTACTTATAATAGGACCTTTTAATTACCCATTCCAATTAGTTATGAGTCCTTTGATTGGAGCAATTGCAGCAGGAAATTGTGTTATGATAAAGCCTTCAGAGCATTCAATGGAAACAACTAAAGCTCTCATGGAAATAATTAATTGTAACTTTAATGAAGAGTACATTAAAGTTTTAGATCCTACCTTAGGAAAAAAAGTAGTTTCAGAATTGTTAGATCTAAAGTTTAATTATGTTTTCTTTACTGGTAGCGTTAAGGTTGGAAAAATAATCATGGAGAAATGTAGTAAAAACTTAATTCCAGTTACATTAGAATTAGGAGGTAAAAGTCCATGTATTGTTGATAAAGATGCAGATATTAATTTAAGTGCCAAAAGAATAGTTTGGGGTAAATTCTTGAATTTAGGGCAAACTTGTATTGCTCCGGATTACTTATTATTACATAGTGATATAAAAGAAAAATTCTTAAAAGCTTTAATTAAAGAAATAAAAATGCAGTTTGGAGATAATCCTTTTGAGTCTCCTGATTATGGAAGAATAATAAATGAAATAGAAACTCGTAGATTAGCTGGATATATTAAAGAAGGGGAAATATATTATGGTGGAGATATAAATATTGAAGAAAAATATATTGCACCAACTGTGTTAATTAACATTAAGGATAATAGCAAAATACTTAAAGAAGAAATATTTGGGCCTATATTTCCAGTTATAGAATTTAATGATTTAGATAAGGTAATTAATACAATAAATAATGGTGAACATCCATTGGCTTTATATTATTTCTCAAATAATAAAAAGAAAATTGAAAAAGTAATTAACGAAACAATTTCAGGGGGAGTTACAATAAACGATGTAATTATGCACATTTTATCTAAGAATCTTCCTTTTGGAGGAGTTGGAAATAGTGGAATGGGAGCATATCATGGAAAAGAAAGTTTTAATACTTTTACACACAACAAATCAGTATTTAAAAGATCTAATTTAATGGAATTTTCATTAAGGTTTCCACCATATAAAAATAAACTTGAAATAGTTAAAAAATTTCTAAAGTAAGGATTAGAAAAGAGCTGCCTTTTTAATCTGATACCTATAGACTAGACACTTATAAAAAAAGTGTTTAAGTCTATAGGTATTTTTTATATAATGAAAACAATAATTGGAGGTTGCTAATGAGTAAGATTTTATTTACAGAAAATGAT
>JAAYPK010000039.1 GCA_012519845.1 Clostridiales bacterium | reverse complement strand
GCTCATAACCGGTAGGTCCGGGGTTCGAGTCCCTGAAGGTCCACCATTATGGGGGTATAGCTCAGTTGGGAGAGCACCTGCCTTGCACGCAGGGGGTCAAGAGTTCGAATCTCTTTATCTCCACCATTTAGTAAAAGTCATGATTTATATCATGACTTTTTTGTTTTTGATAAAGTTTAACATATTAAGTATAAATGAACTATAAATGAATATATTTCTATATTATAAGGGGTGAAATATATGATAATGACAGTAGTGTGTCCTGAAGAAGGATGTTCAGGAAATTCATTTTATATTGAAACAAAAGATAATTTATTAACTGCAATTTGTAAAAAATGTGGAAGAAAACAGTTGTTTGATATAAGTTATTATGAGTATATGCTTACATCTAGTTGTTCTTCATGTAAAAATAATACTTTTAAATTATTTAAGGATATAAAAGGAGGAGGAGTATATGCAAAATGTATGGAATGTGGTTCGCCACCAGAACAAATATATATAGATTCTGATGGAATACAAGTTTCATATGAAGTAAAATTATTGCATGAAGTGAAAAACTTAATGAATCAAGTTGATCAGAGAGTGTGTAATTTAGAATTAAAAATTGAATACATGGAGAAAAGTCAAGAAATATTAGAGGAATCTTTAGCATATATAAATAAATATATAATAGAGAAGAAATAGATAATAGAAAATTGTATGTAAATAAATTAAAGAAGGAATTGGGGTACAAAAGTTAATGAAGAGGAAAAATATTATAAGATGGTTATTATTAATTATATGGATGGTTTTTATTTTTCTTATGTCAAATACTAATGGAGATAAATCTTCAGAGCAAAGTCAAAGTATTGTGAATATTCTATGCTATTTAGGAATAGATTTACACAGTTCTTTAGCAGATATAGCAACATTTATAGTAAGGAAGGCCGCACATTTTACGGAGTATTTGATTTTATACATTTTATTTTATAGAGTATTAATACTTTATATTAATGAGAATAAATCCAAGTTTATCGCTATTATTCTTGTTTTTTTATATGCTTGCACTGATGAATTTCATCAATTATTCGTACAAGATAGGGATGGAAATTTTAGGGATGTGTGTATTGATACAAGTGGAGGTATCTTTGGACTTATTATATTGAGCATAATTAATAAAGTTAAAAATAAAGTTAAAAGAATTAATAGGTAATAAGAACAGGCTGTGAATATTTACCATAGCCTGTTTACTTTGTTTAGAACTACATAATTATATTAAATACTTACATTTTTTATGGTATAATTTCTCTAGTAAAAGTTTATTATTTTAAGAAATATTAAAGCTTTTTTATATATAATAATGATATAATTTAGATTAGCTGTAGAAGGGAAAGCAACAAATGTTTATTGAAAAAGATGGTAAAAATAAAAATTTTTATAAATATTTTATAACATTCGTAATTGGATGTTTATTTGTGTTAATGTTATTTCTAGTTAAAGGGAGCTTTATTCAAATAAGTGATTATAGTATTACATATATAGATATAATTTTTTGTACGGTTATTATCATGTTATTTTTGGGATTATTCTTCATAAGAAATAAGGTAGATTCTAAAAAAATTTTAATAGCGCTTATAATATTAGGCCTTTTTCTTAGAATTATATATGCATTTTCAATACATAGTATACCAATATCAGATTTTGCAATTATGTATGAAACTGCTGGTGATGTACTTAAAGGGGATTTTTCAAATTTGTGGGGTAATGGATATATTGCACGATTTCCTCATATTACAATTCCAGTATTATATTTCTCTGCCATTAGATTTATATTTGAAAATAACTCTTTACTAGTAATAAAACTTATTAGTGTTATTGCATCATCCTGTAATATTTTGTTAGGATATTTAATTATCAAGGAAGTATTTAAGGAGAGATTTAAAGCGAATGTTGTAGCTTTGATTATCGCACTTTACCCTCCATTAATTCTTTATACAGCAGTTTATACTACAGAGAATCTCGCTATACCATTGTATTTATTAGGCATTTATTTGTTTATTTTAGTATGTAATGGGAAAAGAGGATCTAAAACTTTATTTTTAGCAGCTACAGTTATTTCATTAGGTAATTTGTTTAGAATGGTGGGTCAAGTAATAATAATTGCTTTAATACTATATTTAATTGTATCTTATAGAGCTGCATTAAAGAAAAAATTAGCAGCCATTCTGATAGTGATTTTAGGATTCTTAATACCTTTAGTAGGTATTAGTAGTATTCTTCATTATAGTGGAATAATTGAATATCAATTATGGGGTGGTAGTGAGCCATCTATTACAAATGTAGTTAAGGGATTAAATGTAGAATACGAAGGAAGATGGAATCCTGATGATGCTAAAATACCAGAAGACTGTAATTTTGATTATGAATTAATTGAAGAGAAAAGTAAAACAATAATTCATGAAAGGTTGACTAATACACCAACTAGTACATTAGTAAAGTTTTTTATAAATAAATATACAAGTCAATGGAGAGTAGGAGATTTTTCTGGCTCTTATTGGGCAGAACATAGTATATCGGATGATGAAATTGGATTTAAGTATAGTGAAAATGGAATATGGTATGGCCAAATGTTCCATTTTATTATAATATGCTTAGTTTATATTGGATTATTTAATTTAAAAGAAATCAGAGAAAACAGAATTATTAGTTTATTCTACTACATTTTTTGTGGATATGGACTTTTGTACTTAGTTAGTGAAAATCAAGCTAGATATGGATTTGTTGTATGTTGGATTTTTATATTTATGGCTAGCAGTGGTATAGATTTGTTGAAGAAATTAATAATTAAAATTAAGGAGAAAGTATGATAAATTTAAATGAAAAATTTACAACATTTATTTTGTCAGCACTTAAGATTTTACTTGGAATATTAATGGTTGTAAGTTTAATTACAGTAATAGGGAAATTAATTGGGATTAATTTAAGCATAATTCCTGTTATTATAATATATGGGCTAAATATTTTAGGAGGATATTTTATTATTAAATCAAAATTATCTTCTAAGAAAAAGATATTTATTATTTTGCTACAAGCATTTATTATTAGGGTATTATGGATAATAAATGTTAATAGTCAACCAGGTTCAGATTTTAATACAATGTACCAAGCAGCCTTACAATTAATTAATGGAGATAATAGTATGTTTACAGGAACAGCTTACTTAGGAAGATTTCCTCACTTAACAGGCATGGTGTTGTACATGGCACTTATGAGAAGTATTTTTCCTGTAAGCTCAATATTAGCAATGAAGATTGTTAATTTATTTTTAGGAGTTTCTGTTGTTTATTTATTATATTTAACAGTGAATGAGCTATTTGAAAATATTAATTATTCATTATATGCTGCTTTAGGTGCGACTCTTCTTCCATCCTTAGTGTCATATACTACAGTTTTATGTAGTGAAAATATTGCAATGCCTTTTTATATTTTCAGCGTATATTTATTTATTAAGTTTATCAAAGGAAATAGGAAAATATATTTGTTACTGTTTAGTAGTATATTATTAGCAGTAGGAAATTTTTTTAGGACAGTGGCAACAGTAGTATTAATAGCTTATATTTTATATTCCATTGTATATTATAAGGGAATGTTAAAAAATAAAATTAATATGATAGTAGCCTTAATTATTCCATACATTATGTTTATGATAATTGTTAGTACAACTCTTCAAACAATGGATATTACTGAATATCCATTGTGGAGAGGTAGTGAACCTTCCATAACTAATGTACTTAAAGGCACTAATATATTAAGTGGAGGAAGATGGAATTCAGAAGATGCAAGTTTACCTGAGGAGTGTAATTTTGATTACAATCTGATTGAAGAGCGAAGTAAAGAAATAATTATTGAAAGATTAACTGGTACAAGCCCTATAATTCTTTTGATTTTTTATATAACTAAGTTTTCTTTACAATGGAATGAAGGAGATTTTGCAGGGGTATTTTGGGCACAATATAATTTAGAGGATTCAGATATAATTATTGATTTTTCTAAGGGTGGAACAGGAATAATGCAAGTATTTTATACTGCAATTCTTATTTTAATATTTTTAGGATTATTTAATAAAAATAAAATTAAGGAGAATCAGGCAATAAATTTAATATATATAATTTTATGTGGATATGGGTTGGCATATTTGATTACTGAATCTCAAGGTAGATATTCATATATATGCAGTTGGATATTTGTAATTTTAGCTGTAGTAGGATTAGATTTTATTAAAAGCAGAATGGCTGAAAGAAGGTATAAGACACATGAGGAAAAATAAATGGAAGACTATATTATTATTTACTATACTTTTGTATCTAAAAAGTATGATATTTACTTTTATGGGGGCTTCAGATGATGGAAGATCATTTTATGGTGTGGAAGTAGATTTATTTTTAGTTTTACCGCATCTAGCATTAATATCAATATTACTTTTCCCTGGATTATTTTTTAAAGAAAGAGGAATGAAAAGATATTTTATTGGATTAGATATAATATATTCAGTTTTTCTAATTGCAAGTATGTGGGTATATAGAGCTAGTGGATATTTTTATAGTTTAAAATATTTTGTATATAAAGATTTATTTAATCCATTAGGTAATAGTTTGTTTAATCCATCATCACTAGATTTACTTTTCATTATAGATATTTTTATATTTATATACCTATATTTTAAAGCAAAGGATTCAATGAATGGAAAAAGAAGCATAAAGGGTGCTTGCCTTGGATTGATTTCAAGTTTGATTATAGTTCTTGGAAGTCATTATTTATTTGATATTGTTAAAATAGATGAAGGATCAATAAGATTTTTTAGCGATGATTGGGAAGGATCATGGAATCCATCAACAAGGGTATCACATAGATCACCTTTAGGAGATCAGATATATGAAGGATATAGAACATTAGTAAAGTTAAGCAAGTCAGGAAATGATGAAGAGATTAATGAAGTAAATGAATGGTTAAATTGGAATAAGGAAGATTTACCTAATAATGAGTTTTATTCTATTGCAAAGGGAAAAAATGTTGTATTTTTACAAATTGAATCTTTAGAGAATTTTGTAATAAATCAAGAAGTATATGGGCAAGAAATTACACCTGTGCTAAATAAGTTAAGTAAAGAAGGATTGTATTTTAACAATATCCATGAACAAAATAATGCAGGAAATAGTATTGATTGTGATATGATGATTAACACTGGTATATTGCCACTTGGAGATACAATTACATTTTTGAGCAATCCTGAAGTTAAGTATAACTCCTTAGCAAGGATATTAGAGAAAAATGGCTATAGTGCTGTTTCTACTCATGCGGAAAGAGCAGGGGATTGGAGTTGGGCAGAGGCCCATAGAGCAGCTTTAGGGTTTCAAGATGTATGGGATATAAATGACTATGATATAGATGAATATGTTGGGTTTGGATTGTCAGATAGAAGTTTTTATACTCAGTATGTTGATAAACTAACTACATTAACAGAACCATTCTTTTCAATGCTACCTACTTTATCAAGTCATGGACCTTTTGACATAGGAAAAGAATATAGAAAGCTTGACTTACCAGAAGATTTAGATAACAATAGATTTGGAGGATATTTACAAAGCGTTCATTATGCTGATGAGCAAATAGGGCATTTTCTTAATCTATTAGAAGAAAAAGGATTAATGGATGATACAATAGTTGTTATTTATGGAGATCACGGAGGAATACACAAATACTATAATGAAGATATTGAAGCTACTAATATGCCAGGAGATTGGTGGCAAAGCTATGAAAAAGAAATACCATTATTAATTTATGGAAGTGATTTGCCAAATAAAACTATTGAAAAAAATGGTGGTCAAATTGATGTTATGCCGACAGTATCTTATTTATTAGGTATTGATAATATAGGAAGTGTTATGGGTAGAAACCTTTTAAATACTAATAGAGATGCTACAGTAATTAAAGGTGGAGAAGTTATAGGAAATCCTACAGAAGAAGAAAAGGAGAAATTACAAGAAGCATATAAAATTGGTGAATACATTATAAAAAATAATTACTTTGAAAATAAAGGATTAATAAATTAAAAAACGGAGGTTTATTTTATGAGAGAAACTCTTTATCTAGTTATTCCTTGTTACAATGAGGAAGAGGTACTACATGAAACCAGTAAAAGACTATTAGAAAAAATGACAACTATGATTAATAATAATATCATTAATGAAAAGAGCAAAATTATGTTTGTTAATGATGGATCTAAAGATAAAACTTGGAGCATTATAAAGGAGCTTTATGAAGAAAATCAAATGTTTGCAGGGGTAAATTTATCAAGAAATAAAGGACATCAAAATGCACTTCTTGCAGGGCTTATGACTGCAAAGGAAAGTGCAGATATGGTTATATCTTTAGATGCAGATCTACAAGATGATATTGATGTTATTGATAAATTTGTTGAAGAATATTATAGTGGAAGCGATGTAGTTTATGGAGTAAGATCAGCTAGGGAAACAGATACTTTTTTCAAAAGAACTACTGCTTTAGGATTTTATAAAGTTATGAATATGTTAGGGGTTGATGTTGTCTATAATCATGCAGATTATAGACTTATGAGTAAAAGAGCTCTTGAAGGGCTAAGTCAATTCAAAGAAGTTAATTTATTTTTAAGAGGAATTGTTCCTTTAATAGGTTATAAACATTCTGTAGTAGAATATGAACGTCATGAAAGATTTGCAGGAGAATCTAAATATCCTTTAAAGAAAATGCTTGCATTTGCATGGGATGGAATTACATCTTTCAGCATAAAACCAATTAGGATTATTACTGGTTTAGGATTTTTAATATTTATATTAAGCTTAGTAGCACTTATTTATTCTTTAGTAGTTAAAATACTTGGAAATACTGAAAGTGGTTGGGCCTCATTAACCATATCAATATGGATGATTGGAGGAATACAATTACTATCTCTTGGTGTTATTGGTGAATATATTGGAAAAATCTACAATGAAACAAAACATAGACCAAGATTTATTATTCAAGATGTGTTAGATAAGAATAAAGATAAGGAGTAAACTATGGATAAGTTAATGGCAAAGTTTAAAGAAACTTTTTTGTCAGTTGAGTTTATTAAATTCGTTTTTATTGGTGTAATTAATACATTTAATGGAGTAGTCTTTTCATATATATATTCAAGTTTTTTAAATGAAAATATAGCCTTTGGGTTTGGTTATATATCAGGTTTAATTGTTTCCTATCTATTAAATAGTTTTATTACATTTAAAGAAAGTCTTCATATAGTGAAATTTATTAAATTTGCAATTTCATATATACCTAATTTTATAATACAGTATGTAGTAGTACTTGTAGTAATTAATATGTTAGGATGGTATAAATTAATTGCTTATGGATTAGCTGCATTAATTGGTGTTCCAGTAACATTTATATTTATGAAGATTTTTGCATTTAAAAAGAAATAATTGTATATGGACTAGGTGATTATTTATATAAATAGCCACCTAGTTTTTTTATTCTTTTGGAAATTATATTTGTTAAAAAATTCTGAAAATTATGTAAATACAAAGGATATTAAAGAATAAAATAGAAATAATTGCTATATGGACTATTTTGTCTCAAATTCTCATAAGAATTAATGTATAGATGAAAGGCAGGTGGAATCAAAGGCAATATATTTATCCTTTGAAAACTTTATGAAAGATTATAAGATTAATAATTTAAGAAATATAGGTATAATTGGTCATAGTTCATCTGGAAAGACTTCATTAACTGAAGCACTTTTATATTCCAGTAAAACAATCGATAGATTAGGAAAAGTTGAAGATGGATCCACAATATCTGATTTTGATCAGGAAGAAAAGAAGAGGAAAATGTCTTTATCATCAACAATTGCTCCTATCGAATGGGAAGGAGTAAAAATAAATATTTTAGATTTACCAGGGTATTTTGATTTTGTATATGAACAAATAGAGGGTATGAGAGCAGTTGATGTAGCCACTATAGTTGTTTGTGGGGTAGCTGGAGTACAAGTAGGTACAGAAAAAGCATGGGAATATTGTAATAAAATTAAGTTACCAAGAAACTTCTTTATTAATAAATTAGATAGAGAAAATTCCAATTTTGATAAAACACTTCAAGAGTTAAAGGATAAGTTTGGCATTTCAGTTGTACCAATACAATACCCAATTGGAAATGAAAATGATTTTAAAGGTGTAATTAATGTAATAACAAAAAGAGCGCGTATAAGAAATCCTAAAACTCTTCAGGTAGAAACCTTTGAAGTCCCAGAGGAGCTTTTAGATAAGGTAAATGAATGTAAAGACATGATAGTTGAAGCTGTAGCACAAACTGATGAAGTGCTACTGGAAAAATATTTTAATGGCGAGGAATTAACAGATTTAGAAATATATGAAGGGTTAATTAATGGATGTGCTAAAGGGGATATAGCACCAGTTATGTGTGGATCTGCAACAAATAATATTGGAATAGAAACTTTATTAGAGGATATTATTGAATGTTTTCCATCTCCAAAGTATGCTATAGCTCAAAAGGCAATAAATGTTGAAGATAATGATAAGATTGATTTTATACAACTTGATGAAAATAAACCTTTTTCTGCTTTTGTTTTTAAAACTATAGCAGATCCATTTGTGGGGAAAATTTCATTATTTAGAGTTATTACAGGGAAAATAAATGATGAGACTGTAGTAATAAATTCAAATAAGAATAAGCAGGAAAAAATGAGTCATTTATTTTTTGTAAGAGGGAAAAATCAAATTCCAACTAAAGAAATTGTTGCTGGAGATATAGGTGGAGTATCAAAATTACAATATACATCTACTGGGGATACTTTATGTGATAATAAATTTAAAGTAATTTATGATAAAATGAATTTTCCTAAAGCTTTGCTTTCAAAGTCTGCAATTCCTCTAACTAATGGAGATGAAGAGAAAATATTATTAGCTTTAACTAAATTATCTGATGAAGATCCTGTATTTAAGGTAGAACGAGATGTTGAAAATTCTGAAATAATTATCTCTGGAATTGGAGAAACACATTTAGAAGTAATATCTGCAAAATTAAAAAGTAAATATGGTATATCTATGGAGCTTCAGGATATTAAAATTCCTTATAGGGAAACTATTAAAGGAAAAGCAGATGTACAAGGAAAATTCAAAAAGCAATCAGGTGGACACGGACAATATGGAGATGTAAAGATAATTTTTGAAAATAGTAATAATTGTGATACTCAATTAGAGTTTATAGATAAGGTTGTAGGAGGAGCAGTACCAAGAAATTTTATACCTGCAGTTGAAAAGGGATTAATAGAAGGAATGAAACAAGGAATTCTTGCAGGATATCCAGTTGTGTCATTAAAAGCAACTTTATATGATGGTTCTTATCATTCAGTAGATTCCTCAGAAATGTCCTTTAAGATTGCTGCTTCTTTAGCATTAAAAAATGGGTTAAAGGAAGCAAAATCTATTTTATTAGAGCCTATAATGCATTTAGACATATTAGTTCCAGATGAATATGTTGGAGATGTAATAGGAGATATAAATAAAAAAAGAGGAAGAGTACTTGGAATGGAGCCAAAAGATAAAATTCAAAATATATCAGTTGAAATACCTATGGCAGAAATAAAAAAATATGCAACAGATTTAAGATCAATTACTCAAGCTAGAGGAAGTTTTGATATGAGATTTGAAAGGTATGAAGAAGTTCCAGAAAATGAAGCTACAAAAATAATTGAAAAATCTACAGATAACAGTTAGTTCATAAAAAAGTATAAATTATTATTTTGTTATTAAAGCAAAGTAATAATTTATACTACTAAATTTTAATTTATTGTATAGTGTATATATTCCATGGGCAAAATAAGTGTAAGTAAAAGCTATAACAATAGATGAAAATTCGGAGGAATACTATTATGTCAGAGTATAGAATGGATATAAGAGGAGATATTGGATTAAATGAATATAGTAATATTAATGATTATTTAGGCATTGTTGAAAAAGATGATAAATTTACAATTATAATCAACAATAGCAATGAAAATGAAATAGGAATCATTAATTCTATGCTTAAAAATAATTGCTTTTATGTATCAGAATGTGGTTATAATAATTTAGGTGATTATTACATAAATGCATATAAAATAAAATAAATTAGCAAAACCCCTTTATTTATTTTATGTTTAAATTTAAAATAGAAAGAAGGATATATTATTTTTACAAGGAGGCAAATAATGAAGAACTATGTTATAGGAGTAGACTTAGGAGGAACTAAGATAAGTACAGCAATATCCACATTTGAGGGGAATATATTAAGTCAAACAGTAATTCCAACAAATGCAAATGAGGGAGAAGAAGCTGTTATTAATAGAATTATTTCAACAATTGAAGAGGTATTAAAAGGAGCAAATGCATCTCCAAATGATGTACAAGCTATAGGGATTGGATCTCCTGGGCCTCTAGATGCGAAAAAAGGAATAATAATTACAACTCCAAATTTACCTTTTAAGAATTATAATGTTGTTAAACCTATAAAAGATAAGTTTAATATTCCTACATTTATTGATAATGATGCTAATGTAGCAGCAATTGGTGAATACATGTTTGGTGCAGGAAAAGGAAAAGAAAATATAGTATTTTTCACAGTAAGTACTGGAGTAGGTGGAGGAGCTGTTTTAAATGGAAAGGCATATAGAGGAAATACTTCAAATGCTTTAGAAATTGGGCATATGACAGTTGAGCCTAATGGACCAAGATGTAATTGTGGTAATATTGGGTGTTTAGAAGCAGTTGCTTCAGGAACAGCAATAGGTAAAAGAGGACAAGAAGCAGTTTCAACAAATGTAGAAACTTCCCTTAGAAAATATGATAAGATAACATCTTATGAAGTTTTTACTGAAGCTAAGAATGGTGATGAAGTCTCTAAGGAAATTGTAGATAATGCTTTAAACTATTTAGGAATAGGTGTAGCAAACGCCATATCTATTTTTGATCCTGAAATGGTTATTATAGGTGGAGGAGTATCAAAGGTCGGAGATATCCTATTTGATACAGTAAAAGCCGTTGTTAAAAAAAGATGCTTTAAGTCAATGGCAGAATCATGTGAAATTGTTCCGGCAGGTCTTGGAGGCGATGCGGGAGTAATGGGAGCTGTAGCCTTAGCTATACTTGAGAGTAAAAACAATTAATATATATTTAAAATCCCAGTAGAGAAATCTATTGGGATTTTGTAAAATGGAGGATAAAAACATGACAGTAATTTATTTAACTAGACATGGAAGTACTAAATGGAATTTAGAAAAAAGACTTCAAGGACAAAAAGATTCTGAACTTACAGAAGAAGGTATAAAGCAAGCTGAAGCATTAAGAAATAGATTAAAAAATATAGATATTGATGTTATTTATTCAAGTCCAATAAAAAGGGCCTTTAGAACTGCAACAATTGCAAAAGGTAATAAGGATATAGAATTAATACCTTGTGAAGAATTAAAAGAATTAAATTTTGGAGAATATGAAGGATTTACTGAAGAAGAATTATTAAATGAAGGAAAAGGTAGTGAAGTAAGTAGAATATTTAGTGGAGAAATGGATGTTAGACTTCCAAAAGGAGAAACCTTAAGAGAATTATCTAAAAGAGTAGGAGAGTTTATTGACAACTTACTTATAAAGGATGAAGGAAAGAAAATATTAATAGTAACTCATGGAGCAGCCTTAAAAGCAATTCTAAGGCATATACAAAAGACAGATGAATATCCTAATTTTATAATGGGACAAACAACTTTAACAAAAATAAATTATATAAATGGAGTAGCAGAAATTGAATATATTAATGATGGTAGCCATTTAAAGAATACAAATAAAGTTGGTTGGTAAAATAAAAATGGAGATGATATAAATGAAAGCAGAAATAGTTGCTGTAGGTACAGAAATACTATTAGGAGACATAGTAAATACAAACGCTCAATATTTGTCACGAGAATTAGCATCCATTGGAATTGAAGTATATAGACAAGAAGTTGTTGGAGATAATACAAATAGGCTAATAGAAGTATTTGATGAAGCCTTTAAAAGAAGTGATATTGTTATTACAACAGGAGGATTAGGACCAACACAAGATGATTTAACAAAAGAAACTGCTTGCAAATATTTTGGCTATAATTTAGTTAGGCATGAAGAATCTTATGAATATTTAGTTAAAAGGTATAAGAAGCTTAATAAAGAGCTTACAAAAAACAATTTAAAACAAGTTGATTATCCAAAGGAAGCAATAGTTTTACCCAATCCAAATGGGACAGCTCCAGGTGCGATAATAGAAAAAAACAACAAGTATATTATTGTTTTGCCTGGACCACCAAAGGAAATGAAGCCAATGTTTCAAGATCATGTTAAAGGCTTTTTAGAAGCCAAGGGAAGTGGAATAATAGTTTCAAAAATTTTGAGAGTACTTGGAATTGGTGAAAGTACCGCTGCATTAAAGCTTAAGGAGTTTATTGACAATGGAGTAAATCCAACAGTTGCACCTTATGCTAAAGAGGAAGATGTAATATTTAGGGTAACCGCTAAGGGAAATAATAAGGAAGAGGCTTTAAAGTTAATTGAACCTGTTTCAGAAAAAATAAAAGATATACTTGGTGAAGATTATTATGGAGAAGGTGAAGATAATAATATTCAAAATGTAGTATGCAAGCTATTATTAGATAGAAAATTAACAATTTCAACAGCAGAATCTTGTACTGGAGGAATGATTGCAAGTAGATTAGTATCTTACCCAGGAATATCAGAGGTTTTTTTAGAGGGTGCTGTAACTTATGCAAATGAAGCGAAAATGAGAACATTAAAAGTAAAAGCTGAAACCTTAGAAAAATATGGAGCTGTTAGCTATGAAACTGCAAAAGAAATGGCAATAGGAATAGCAGAAAGAACAGGTTCGGATGTATCTCTTGTAACCACCGGAATTGCAGGACCAGGTGGAGGAACAGAAGAAAAGCCAGTTGGATTGGTATACATTGGAGTATATTATAAAGGTAGAGTTGAAGTTTTTAAAGAAATATTTCCTGGAAGCAGACAAAATGTAAGAAATAAAGCAGCTATAACAGCTTTAGATAAACTTAGAAGAATTCTAATTAATAATTAAGAATAGAGGGTATGTATTTAAATACATACCCTCTAACTATATAAATAAAATGGGGGAGAGGCGATTATAAAAGCATCTCGCTTCATTTATAATTCTTTCCCAATATAAAAATAATATACATCTGATTTAATTTTTCATAACACTTTTTGAATTAGAATAAAAGACAGTAAAATCATTTTTATTTACCCAACCTCTAGAATTAATATTGTCATCAGAAGGAGTGGCAACATAGTACCAATATTCATTATTTATTTTAGCCATGTCTATGACATACACTTCCATTTTTATGCTACTTTTATTAAGAACTATGGAATTTTTAATTGGGGATAATAAAATATTAGTATTAGAATTAATTATTCCGTATCTATTTGTAGGGGTTAAGTAGAAAATTTTAATTTTACTAATTGTATAATAATTTGACAATTTGCTTTTCAAATTTGAATTTTGGCTGTTAGAAAGCATTAATTGATGTTTTATAATAGCTAGTTTTTTATTATTATAAAATATTAAAAAAATTATAATCCCAACTAATGAAAGGAACAAAATATATTTCATAGTAAACTCCTTAATTAAGTTTCAATAACATTATATTTAACAATTCGTATAATTATACCCAGAATATATTGCTAATTAATTTATGAATAAATGCTCAATTATTATGGAAAATTAAAAGAGTAACTAATATTTGAGGAGTGATTATATGTCTAATTTAAATGAGCTAGAGTTACAAAATTTGCGTCATCTTATTGGGGCACATTGTAACATTGAAAAAAAGCTTAATGATTATTCTAATCAATGTACGGATCCAGTATTAAAAAACATGTTAAAAAAAGATGCAGAAGATGCAAAGGCAAGTAAGGATAAGCTAATGACATTTTTAAATTAGGAGGGTAAATTGATGCAGGAAAAGGAAATTATAAATGATTATCTTGCAGGACTTAATGCTAGTTTAGCAGGATATGGAGGAATTATTTCTCAATGTGAGAATCAACAATTACGTGAGACTATTCAATCAATGAGAAATAAGGATGAAGTAAGACAATATGCATTATTTAAAATAGCTAAAGATAAGGGATATTATATTCCAGCAGAACAGGCAACATCAGAAGAAATTTCAAAGGTGAAGAGTCAGTTATCTCAAGGATAAGTCAAAAAATCCCCTAATAAGTTTAAAATTATTAGGGGATTTTTTATTATAGTGATTTAATAGCTTCAGTTAAGACCTTGCCAATAGCATCATGAATAACTAAATTTGCTTTATTATCTGCAGAGGTTGAACTTTTATTAATAAGTATAAGATTTTTACCTCTAAAGTAATCAATAAGTCCAGCAGCAGGGTAAACAACTAAGGAAGTTCCTCCAATAATTAAAGTATCAGCTTGTGATATTGCACTTACAGCTCCAGTAATTATATCATTATCTAATCCTTCTTCATAAAGAACAACATCAGGTTTAACTTTCCCTCCACATTTTGGACAGGTTGGGATACCATTTGATTCTAAAATAAACTTTTCATCGTAAAAAGCTCCACAATTCATGCAGTAATTTCTAAGTACTGATCCATGTAACTCATATACATTCTTAGAGCCAGCAGATTGATGAAGACCATCTATGTTTTGGGTTACTATTGCTTTTAGTTTACCCATTTTCTCTAGCTTGGCTAAAGCTATATGAGCACCATTAGGTTTAGCATCAGGGTAAATAAGCTTATCTTTATAGAATTTAAAGAATTCCTCAGGATATTTTATAAAAAAGGTATGTGAAACTAATTGTTCAGGAGTAAAATTAATTTTTAGTTTTTCATTCCATAATCCATTTGAACTTCTAAAATCAGGTATGTTTGATTCTGTTGACACGCCTGCGCCACCGAAGAAAACTATGTTATTACTTTCTTTTAGTATTTGGGTTAATTGTTCTATTTTATTTTCCATTAAATCATCTCCGATATATTTTTAGATATTAATATTATGACATAAGTGATATATATTGAAAAGGATTATGACATTATAAATATGGTATATAATTGAAGTAAGAAATAACATAAATGAAGTGACTATGTTTTAGGCACTTTTATTTTTTTACAGTAAAATATTTAATAAATATGCAACGTTATATGGATAAAAGTTGATATATAGTGTGAAGGCCTTTAATAATTGATAAGGGGGTAATTAAGTGGATGATAAAGATATAGTAGACTTATTTATAAAAAGAGATGAGATGGCAATTAAGGAAGCTTCGATGAAATATGGAAGTAAGCTTAATAACATAGCTAAAAATATATTAGATAATGAAGATGATGCGCAAGAATGTGAAAATGACACTTACCTTGATGCATGGAAGTTGATTCCACCTAATGAACCTAGGAATTACTTATTTTCTTTTTTGGCTAAAATTATTAGAAGCAAATCTCTTAATTATTGTAAAAGCAAAAATACGTTAAAGAGAAAGGCTATAATTGTTGAGCTTTCAAAGGAATTAGAGGAGTGTATAGCGGCACCTGATTCAGAAGGGAATTTATGTGATAATGAAATTGGATCAATAATAAGTTTCTTTTTAAGAAAAGAAAAGGAAGAAGTGAGGCAAATATTTGTAAGAAGATATTGGTATATAGATTCAATAAGTGATATAGCAAATAGGTTTAATATAAGTGAAAGTAAAGTAAAATCTATATTATTTCGTACAAGAAATAAGTTAAGATTTTATCTTGAAAAGGAGGGGTATAAGATATGAAAGGGAAAGACTTATTAGATAAAATAAATTTTATAGATGATGATTTAATTCAAGAAGCTGGTGATATTAAGAAAAAAAGAAAAACATATACTAAATGGTATGTTATAGCATGTTCTTTATGTGTAATATTGATAGGAACAGTATTAGTTAGTGGAATTATTTTAAATGATAAATTAGATAACAACAATACTACTGTTGTTGACAAAGAACCAGCTAAAAATAGTCTTGTATATATTCCAAAGATAGAATTACCGGAAAAATCCAATATTCAGGCAGATATGGTTGGCCTTATTGTTTATAAAGGTAAAATATATACACAAGGTGAAAGTTTTCAGGTAGAAAAGGCAAGTGAAATAAATAATTTGGTTGGAAGCAGAATTGGTTATGCAAAAGGTGATATTGATGAATGGTCTAAACAAGAAGAATATGACGAAGAATTTGCTGGTACAGTCTCAGGGGATGTATATACAGTAAATGGATATAGTGAAGATTTTCGTATTTGTATTAAAGGAAGTTATGAAGATGATGAAGGAAAGGTAGTTGATTATATTCATTTTTACGAAAACCTAAATGGAATAGGGCTTAATACTGGAAAAGATTTATTTGGAGATAGACTAAAGTTAGAAGGAAATTGGGATAATGTAAAATATTTGACTCATGAGAATTGGAATAATGGATGGACTGATTATAACTATTTAGATTTATCTAATATAACAGAAATAGATATAAATAAGTTTATACAAGAATTATACAGAGGGGAGTTTGTAGATTTAACATATAAAGATATTTACGACAAGCCTAATCATCATTTATTTATTTATATGAAGGATAATACAAGAGTGGAATTAAGGTTATTTGAAGGTGGTTATGTTGGATATCAGCCTCTGGGATGGTATTTTGTTAAAATGCCAGGAGAGACCTTTGATAAGCTTTATGAAGCAAGTAAATAAAAAATAAAGATTGATTATAAATGTCAAGATGAATATGGTTCTTCCGCATTTATACTGTTAGATTTAAAGATGTTATAATGGAACATTCAGAATACTATGATGTATTAGGTGAATGTTTGAGATATTTAGAGTTAGAATATAAATAAAATATTTACTAATTAATATTAAAAAAAGTGCCCATATACTAATCTGATACCTATGTCAAGGACATTATAAAAAAAGGATTAAGCACAAAGAAGATGATTTCTGTATTGAACAGGAGTCATCTTTTTTTGACTCCATTTATATCTGTAGTTGTT
>JAAYPK010000038.1 GCA_012519845.1 Clostridiales bacterium | reverse complement strand
CTATTTGGTAAAAATAGTTGCCTTTGCACATAAATGTGCGGATAATGGGATTAATCTAGAGTCTACTATTTCCAAATTAGGACTAGTAGCTTAAATTTTTCCTATTTACTGCATAAGTCTAGTTAATAATATAACTCCTTTAATCATTTGAATCACTCCTATTACTTGTCTATTCCCTGAAAAACCATCTCTAACATCTCTTTATGCTCTTTTCTAAATTCTTCAACAGCACTATCTTTATCTATATCATTTATTCTTTTCATATGCTTTTCTTCTAAGTGCTCTCCTATCATTACTATTAACTCAAAAGCTTTCTCTTTATTAAACTTAGGATTTATATCTATATTTTTAATAACATCATATATAAGGTCATTATTATAGCTTTGATACTCACTACATAATTCCCTAGCTTTTTCTACACTATTGTCTATTACTAGATTTACGATAATTTTTGAATATAGAGGATTTTCTCTAAAGAATTTAAATTTTATACCAAAATATTCCTCTACATAATCTATCCCCTTCTTTTTACTATCTTTAATATTTATAGCTATATTTCTTTTAAAAGTATCAATAACATGCCTAACTACAGATAAATAAATATTTTCCTTTGAATTATAGTAATGATAAAGTAACCCCTTTGATATATTAGCCTTTTTGCAAATCATATTAGTAGATGCTGCTTTGTATCCATTTTGTGCAAATTCTTCAATTGCAACATTAAGAATTCTTTCTTTAACACCAATAGTTTCGAGTTCCATATCATTCATATTTATCCTCCCATCTGACCAGGTGGTCTATTAATAATATATATTATACACCTTATTGACCATATGGTCTATAACTTATTAAAACTAATTACCTTAAAGTAGTTTTTTATATTTACCTCTCAATTCAATATTTTTGGTAAAATAAATTTCAACAAAAAAATCTATAGGAATTAAAATATATCTTCCCATAGATTTATCTGTACAAAACAAATACTTTGATCTCTCTTTATCTAATTTTAGTATTACCCATGATTTCATATCTAATGACTAAGGCTTTAATACAGTTTAACGATAATTTATTAAATTTATATCGCTAAATTGTTTCTTATTCCCTATTTTTTAAAACTTCTTCACAAATTTCTATATAATCATCATTATATCTTCTATTATAATATTTGTCATATTTATGATTTTGTAAATATTCATGAAACTTTTCAAGTATGCTCTTAAACTGCTTTAATTTATCATAATTTACATTCACAACTATATAATCTGATAACATAATTGTTTCTTTACTTTTTGAATCTACGATAAAATATTCATTGTTAATTCTGAAAATCTTGTATTTTTCATTATTACAAATATAATCTATATATGGTTCATATTCTATTAAGTCTGAATCACATCCAAATACTCCAATCTCAGTATATACAAAACCTTTATCTATAAAAACTTTACAGACAATTTGATCTTCACTTAAAGTAAACTGCTTTTTATATACTATATATACAAATTGCTCTTCACCACAACTTATTTCATTGTCACTTATATGTAGGTACATTTGATTATATATATTTTTAATAAGAATAATAATAATGAATATTATTATTACTCTTAATATTTTACTTTTTATTCTAATACCTTTCATAAATACAATCCCTTACTCTAAATTAACTTGTATTTCAACATATTCATAAAAATAATCTCTTAATGTTTTTACTGTTAAAATTGTTGGCCAGTCTTTAAAATCAAGCATTCTCCACAAATTCACTGTAAGAGATATCACTTGAAGATGTCAAAAACCTCTTCTTTAATATATCTAGTAAATAGTTCCATAGAATAAAATTCACCTTCTTTATATATTCTTATAGTTTTTCTACTACCATCTATATACCCTACTATTTGGGTAATATCAACAGTATCGCCATCAATATTTACATTAGTTTCACTATAGCTATTAATATCTGTAAGCTTAGATTTAACCTTTTCTGATATATAGTTATCATAATTCTTAATATTCTTAAACTGTATACAAACTCCTCCATCTCTTCCATACGTAAGTCGAGCTTTATTTATTTTTACTCCTTCTGGAAAGTCAAAACCAAAAATCTCTTGTTCTAGATATTTACTATCATCATTACTTATTTCCGTTTTCACTTTAGGCTCTTTAAGATATCTTCTAGTACAAATTGTTACTGTAACTAGATAAATACCTAATAAGAAAATACTAACAATTAAACTTATTAAAATTTTTTTCTTCTTATTTTTCATATTTATCCATCCTCCACATGTACTTTAGAATCAGATCTCATACATTTCACAATTACTTCCAGAGCAGTCTAAGAAATAATTTTTTAATCACAGCTTTCAACTAATTATTTACATTTATAGTTATACTTAGTATATCATTTTTATCAAAATCATAAATATCTAAATATAGTTTATTTGTTATTTCTATATTAGGAAAATACATTTTAAAATTATTTGATGCATCTCCTTCAGATGCTGTACTATTTACAATAGTACCATTTTCATTTCTTAATATAGCTTAATAATTAAAATCTTTAATAATCATATTTCCTTCTATAATAGTATTAGTAGCTGTTAATTTTATTTTATCTATTTGAAGATCAACATTATCTGAATTGAATTGTTGCTTTATAATAAATTCTTCTGATGGAATTGTTGAGACATTAAATTTTGATTCCCAATCCCCTTTTATATTATTTATACTTTTTAGTTGAAGTGTTAATTCAGAAGTTTGTTCAGGAGATCCTTTAAATTCAAGAGTAGTATTAAAAGTATTCATATTTTTATTGAGCTCACCCTGACCATAATGATATAGCTCATAAGCTCTTCCTGTTTCATCTTTTAAACTTACCCCATCTAATGATAAATCATTAAAATTCACATCACTACTCTGAAAAGAAACACTTAACACTATCCTTTCACTATCTGCCACTACTCCATTAAGATTAACCTTAATCCCTTGAGATTCCATTATATTATCTAAAGGAGTTATTTTATTATTAACTTCCGCATCTATTACACCCTCATCTATACTATCCTCTTTAAATATCTTATCAATTACCCCTGCTATTACAGGTTTGTATCCTATACATAAAATAGCTAATATACAACATACAAAACATATTTTTCTTCCCATTTTACATTTATAGTTATACTTTTCCTTTAATAAAATCCCTTTGGAATTAAGCCTTTTAGGAGACTCAAATTCATTTTTTAATTTACTAAATTTTTCTTCAATATATCTTTCAAAATTATCGTATTTATTATTCACTTAAATCATCTCCTAATACAATTTTTAGCTTTTTCATGCCACGATGTAATTGAGATTTTATGGTTCCCTCTGGACATTGTAAAATATGAGAGATTTCTTTAATTGACATATCATCAAAATATCTTAAAGTTAATATAACTCTATATTTATACGATAATTTTGATAAGGCCTCCTTCAATATTATTGACTCATCTGATAAATATTGTTCTTGTATCTTATTATCCTGTTCATTCTCTTTAAAAAATCTAACCCTTAAAAATAACATTCGCTTACATCTATTAATGAGAATTTTCATAATCCAACAATTAAAACTTTCTTTATTCAATAACTTCGAATAAGATTTAATTCCTAAAATAACAGTGTCTTGTACTGCATCCTCTGCATCTTCTGGATTTTTAAGTATAGAAAGAGCTGTAAAATAAAGTTTTTTGCTTAATTCAGTATATTTAGGAAAAAATTCATCTTGTATTAGTTCTATATCTTCTGCCTGTGGACTAATTGAATTCATATTTCACCTCCATTATCTATATAATATAGATAACTTGAATAATGATTTAGTTGCATGATTATTGATTATTTTTCTATATCTAATTTATTTTGCTAATTAGAAAACCCTTAATCTCTGTAAATATATCTAATAGATAATTATACTTGTGTAAGGACTACAATTTGGTAGAATTTACACTAAAAGGTGCACACACCTAAAAAAAATATATACCACATTAAATACTCCTGATATACATATAGACGATAATAATGCTGAAAATGATATTAGAATTATTGGTACTTGAAATTCGTAATTTAAAACTCCATCAGCATTTACAAATGATATGCCATGATGTAAAATCTCATAATAAAACAAATTAGCTTTATAATAATCTTCTTCTCTTTTAATATAATAAAGTCAAAAGTAATTATTGAAGTAATTAACGGTATAAGCATCCAACATTTTTTTAATTCTCCTGTCTTACGTAATAATCTATATATGAAATAAATAATTATCCCAAATAAAAACATTATGACTAATAATACAGATAAATATAATAATCGCTCACATATACCTATCAAGCAACCTTACATCCTTTTTCCTAGTATCACACTAAATATTAATAAAGCTAAAGGAACAAATAATATTTGTCATATTAAAAAGTCTAATTCAAATTTAACCAGCTTACCATAAAGTTAACTTCAATTGGACCTTTTTTAAAACGTTCTTCTCATCCTCCTTTTTATACTTTTTACTATTTCTATAGTTTTTATATGCATCATGATAGAGAATAGTTTGAGAAGCATATTTCTGTGCATCATTTGACCGATAATATTCGATTCCATCTACAGTTAATCCATGCTTGTCCTGAAATAATATGATTACATCTCCATACTACCTTTCGATATTTACTTACCTTTATTTCTTAGTTCAGATGCTTTTAATTTATCACCACCATAACTTATTTTTCATTAATAATAGCAATAATATCTCTTAACCACTGCTTTTTTTGCGTATCTAATAAAGGGCTTCCATGGGAATAATGCTTTTTATCATCACTACTATTTACACCTATTCTCTCATTTATTAATTCACTTGAAATAGCTAGGTTAATTAATTTATCTAAAGACTTATCTTTTCCCCAAGCTGCAATAATTTTATTTTCTCTATTACTGATACATTGTTTCAATTCATGTGCTCTTCTTTTATCAAATATACTATGCAAATTGTTATCTGTCTTTCTTACAAAGTCATAAAATATTTTACTTTTAGGTTCTCTAATATCAGATAAATTTATAATTCTAACATGCTTCCATCTTTTTATTTCCATTACTCTCATAATCTGATATTGTGTACTATCTGGCTTTGCTTCTACTAATGGTATATTGACTATTTCATTATTTAGAATATCTTTCTCTCTAACTAATGGTTGCTTAACATTATCATCTAATGGCCTAGACATACCTGGATTCATCATTATAAAAACTGCATCTAAATTATCTCTCATATTTATTTCTTCTACATAATCCTTATTTATTATTTCCAATAATTTTCTGCACTTAATTTCTAATCCATCAGAATATTTTAAATTATAAAATTCTCCATATACCATATATTTTTTCTTTAGTTCATTTCCACCTATATAATCCATGCTATCCCCTACCCTCAAGTTATTAAATTTAATACATTTATATATTATTTTACCATATTAATAAAAAGATAATAATTACCTTGCTACTGGAATATTAGGAACACTAGTAAACCAAGCTATGATTATTTCTACATCTACTTCTGTATCAAACTCATCTGCTACTAATTCAAACTTTCCTTTTAGTAACCATATTCTAATGTTGTTAGCATCAAGTATTTCGATATGGTACTTGCCTTTAAAAAATTGGTGCAAAATTTATGGAAAACTCTCAATAATGTATGAAGGACGATTGCAAGAATAAAATAAATACAATTTGATATGCCAATAACCCTAGATGTTTTTACAATACCTCTGCTTCCTTCTAGAATATGCTTCACAATACCCAACAAAAGCAGCCATATCAACTTCTGTCAATACTCCAAGGACTTCTAGTTGATTAGATATTCTTGTCCATTCTTTTTTAGCCTCTTTATCTACCAAGTTAGGCATTTAGGCGCTTTCTTTTGTGGTTTAGGTGCTAATTCATTTAGTTGCCTTTTATGCATAAGAAAAAAGCCTCAAATCTGAAGCCTTTATAATTTCCTATTTTATCAAACTTTATTTCTCTTATTATTTTAATTGGTCCACCTTCTTGGTCATAAAAATCTGATCCACAATCATCTCCTAGGAAGACTTTTCCTTGTTCAAAAATTAAACTCCAATATGGTGCTGATGTTGGTGCATACTTTTCATCTATATCTATCATTGTTTTGCATTTAAAATAATGTGAAAAATACTCTGCTAAGAAAAAATTGTAACCATTTTCAATTCCTAAATCTGGACATAAGTTGAAATCCATAACAAATGGAAAATCAGATTGATTAACCTTTGTTTCAATAAAAATAGTCTTATCATCACCTATATTTATATCACAATATTCTTCCAATGTGCCCACAAATATATTAATATTATTGAATTTTTCACTTAGTGCCTCTTTAATTTCGTCATTGCTTAAAATTCTTTCAATTGCAACCCAAAACATATTTATTACCCCATTTAATAGTTACTTAATTATCAATCTATTTTTTTATATCAAAACCCAATCTTTCATAAGATTCTTTAATGATATTATAACACTTTTTACTATATATTTCATTTTTATCCATAATATTTATTCTCCCACATTCTTGGACCACTAACACTACAATCAAGAACAAATTCTGTCGCTGTTGATGAGCAACTAAATAAACTCTTCTAATTCTGCTTGTTCTGCTTCAGAAACATTGAATCTTGAAGAAACTTCATCATTCATGACTTTGTATCTATTGACAGACTTAACTACTTCATAAAATCTATTTTCTAACTATTTAATTATCATATTCTATATCTCCATCAAATACAAATAATCTATCAATATATATATATTCCCGTAAGAAACAACTTAAATCTATATCCTTAACACACATACCTTCACAAAGTGATCCCATAAATTTGTATTCTTTACCTTCATTATTTGTTATAGTCATTTCCCACATACCACAATCGGTTATATCATTAGGTATATATTCACTATCAGCATATAAAGAAAAAAGCTCCATGATTTTATTTGTAATAGCTTTGCTAATAGCAAACTGATGCTTTCTACTAATTTTATATTTCCCATATCCACCAGAATAATTATATGAACTAAACCAAACTCTTCCTATTGATGATATAGTTAAATGTTGCTCAATTTCATCAGTTGGTTGAGGTTCTGGCCCATAACAAATGTTATTTGAAATTATCCTTATTTTCTGTATATCCATTTTACCTCACTTTATTTCCATAATATATTTTTTGTTAATGTAATTCAGAATAATCTGCTCTTAAAAAGATTTTGTACTGACTAATATTTACCTAAAATTTATATAATTAATAAAAATTAATTCTTAACTATTTGCACTTAATTATGATACTTTTTTTCTAGTTCCTATTTGAGAAAGATTTTAAAATCTACTACTTATTAGTCGGATGAATAATCTTTTATTTCTTTTAAATGTTTTTTATCAAAATTAAATACATATCTTATATGCTTTTTTGTTTTGTTTCCCGTACTATGCTTCATATACAAAGCTACTGAATCATTAAATATATATGTACACCCTGAATTTTCATTAATTTCTACTAGTTTTAATGATGTTGGCATATCTAAACGTAAGATTTTTGTTAATACTGCCCCATAATTAAAATGAAAAGCTTTTATACTCATACTTCTCCCCCTGCTTACCTCTTAAATCTCAATACTATTAAGTAACTCTTTTAATGATCTTAATTCTTCACTAGTTAATGTAACACCTTTCCCCATTTTTTCGTGCTCAGGTGACCATTCTCTTAAATCATACTTAACTTCTTTACCATTCCAACTAATTAGATTTAATTCTTTCTTCCATCCTTTAGCTGACTCAGCTATAACACCAACAGTATCTTTAATCTCATATTTTATATCTGCCATAATTAATCCCTCTCATTAAAAACATATTCTTAGCTCACATTTTTACAATACCATTCCGAAACCATATTATCCTTTAATATCTACATAAATGTTATCTTTTAACTTAACCTTTAATACTATTTATTAATTCTGTATTTAGTTTTTTCCTCAGCAATCATATTTAACTCTATATCTTCATAATCAACATTGCCACACATAAGCTCAGCTTGTCTCATAACTACCTCTAGTGCATGCTTTGCTTGTTCTGGTGGATAATCGTATTTTTTTAATAATCTTTTTATTATTTTTCTCATACCTGCTTGTGCACTTTTTCTTATGCTCCAATCAATAGTAATGCTTTTTCTTATAGACATTGTTAACTCGTGAGCTATTTTCTTTAAAGTTTCATCATCCATAAATTCTTTGACTATATCATCTGCAGTTAATGCATCATAGAAAGCTATTTCATCATCATTAAGACCTAAATCTTTTTCTTGATCCTTCATCTTCTTAATTTCTTCAGCCATTTTAATAAGTTCTTCTATAACTTCTGCATTGGTTATAGCTTGATTTCTATACTTATTTAATGCTTTCTTTAGCTTTTCTGAGAACTTTTCAGATTTCACAAGATTCTTTTTTTCCATTGCTTTTAGATTTCCTTCAAGAAGTTTTTTAAGCATTTCAACTGCTAAGTTTTTATGCTTCATAGCTTTTACTTCTTCTAAAAACTCTTCTGAAAGAATTGAAACTTCTGGTCTTTTAATTCCAAGTGTATCAAATACATCTATAACCTCTTCTGACATTATTGATCTTTCAAGCATTTGATTTACTCTTGCTTCAATTTCTTTTTTAGATTTTTTAACTACAGTTTTTGTATCAAATTTAGCAAGACTTGCTTTTACAGCTTTAAAATAACTTACTTCTAAGGCAACTTCTTTTCCTTCATCACTTGCTGCACATAAAGAATGAGCTTTAGCTAGTTCTACTGCAAATTGTTTAAATTCCTTTTGATCTTTTTCTTCCATACCTAAAACAAAATTCATACCACTAGCTATAGCTCTCATTCTAGCAGCTTGAGATTTTCCCATATAATCTGAATAATCAAGTCCATGAACCATATCACGAAGTATTTCAAGTTTTTCTAGCATCACAGCTATTGCAGCTGAAGTATCAATACCTGTATTTTCTTTATCATTATCTGTATATTGCTTTAATGCCCTTTTTAAGCTTTCAAGAATACCAATATAATCAACTACAACCCCACCTGCTTTATCTTTAAAAACTCTATTAACTCTAGCTATTGCCTGCATTAGATTGTGACCTTGCATAGGCTTGTCTATATACATTGTATGCATTGAAGGAACGTCAAATCCTGTAAGCCACATATCTCTAACAATAACTATTTTAAGCTCATCATTGTTATCTTTCATTCTTCTTGCTAAAGTATCTCGCCTTTGTTTCCCACCAATATGCTTTTGAAGCCTTTCATTATCAGCAGCTGATCCTGTCATCACAACTTTAATTTTACCTTTATCAACATCATCACTATGCCAATCTGGTCTAAGCTTAATTATTTCATCATACAAATCTACAGCTATTCTTCTACTCATGCATACAATCATAGCTTTACCATCAATAGTTTTTGCTTTTTCTTCATAGTGGTTAACTATATCTTCTGCAAGCTTTTTAACTCTATTTGGTGAACCAACTACTGCTTCTAACCTTGACCATTTTGTCTTATATTTCTCTTTATCATTATCCTCTTGACCTTCTGTAATTTCCTCAAACTCTTCATCTATCTTTTTAAGTTCTTCATCATCAGTTTCTAATTTTATAATTCTATTTTCATAATATATTTTGACAGTTGCTTCATCTTCAACAGCTCTTGTCATATCATAAACATCTATATAATCTCCAAAAACTGCTGGTGTTGATTTATCTTCCATTTCTATAGGTGTACCAGTAAATCCTATAAATGAAGCATTAGGTAATGCATCTCTTAAATACTTAGCATATCCATACTTAACTTCTCCAGTTTTAGCATCTGTTTTTGCTTCTAAGCCATATTGACTTCTATGAGCTTCATCTGCAATAATGATAACGTTTCTTCTATCTGTAAGTACAGGCATTTCTCCATCTTCTGGCTTAAACTTTTGAATAGTAGTAAAGATAATTCCACCAGATTCTCTCTCATTAAGTAAGTCAAATAATCCATTTACTTCTTTAGAATTATCCTTAGCCTGTGCTGATCTTTGCTCATCTGTAAGCTTTCTAACATTTGCTTGCTTTGGAGTTTGTCTCAAAATATCAGATGATTTTGAGAAAGTAGCAAACAATTGATCATCTAAATCATTTCTATCTGTTAATATTATAAGTGTAGGATTATTAAGTTTCTTAACAAGCTGAGCTGCATAAAATACCATTGAAAAACTTTTACCAGACCCCTGAGTATGCCAAACAACACCTATCTTCTTATCACCTTCTGCACTAGTTGCAATTTTAGTTTTTTCTACTGCCTTTTTAACAGCAAAATATTGATGATAACCAGCTAAAATTTTAATAACAGTTTTCTTATCCCCAATTTTATTTCCATCAGAATCATAATCTGCTTTAGTTGATTCTTGGAATAATAAGAAGTTTTCTATAATATCTAGAATTCTTTCCTTTTCTAACATTCCTCTAAGCATTACTTCGTATTGAGGTACATCTAAACTAGCAACATCAATCCCATCAATACTTCTCCAATTCATGAACCTTTCTTCATCTGATGTGATAGTTCCAACCTTAGCATTTATACCATCTGACAAAATACAAAAGGCATTATAATTAAAGAGACTAGGAATGTCCTGCTTATAGGTTTGAATTTGATTATATGCACTATCTATCCCAACATTTTCGTCAGTAGCTGATTTTAATTCAATAACCACTAATGGAATACCATTAACAAAAATTATTAAATCAGGTCTTCTCTCCTCATTTTCAATTATAGTAAATTGATTAACTACTAAAAAATCATTCCTTTTAGGATTTTTAAAATCTATAATATAAGCTTTTTCAGTTTTAATCTCATTGCCTTTTCTAAAAGAAACATCAATTCCTTCAACTAAAAGCTTATGAAATTCTTTATTATTTTCTTCAAGAATTGGACTGTTAAAAGTAATTATCTTTCTATACGCTTCGTCCAATGCTTCTTCAGGAAGATCTCTGTTAAGATTAAATAAAGCATCTTTTACCCTTTGTTCTAATATAACCTCTTTATAATTCTTTCTTTCTGGATAATCTCCATCAAAACTAATATCTGGACCAAAAGCATAGCTATAATCCATTTCTTGAAGTATCTCTATAGCTGCTTCTTCTAATAAGTCTTCTGTAAAATTCTCTAATAAACTCAAAATACACATCCCCCTTTTAATTGAAAATTGAGAGTTGAAATTTAAGAATTGTTTCTTGTTGTTTTCACTATTGAATGCAAAATTTAAATTTCCTCATAGTAAATTAATAATTTTTGCTTTTTGAATATAAAACAGATATTATTTCTGTTGTATTTTCAGATCCTAATATTTTTGTTAATGATTCTATAAATTCCTGCTCATTTTTGCATTCATATTCACTATCTTCCCATTCATCATCATTAACTTCTATTAAAACAGGATAGTTGCATTCAGGATTAGAATATACTGTAAACAATACATAAGTATAGTTATCCAATACTGGCGAAACCACACTAAAACTTGTAGCAAGCTTATATGTTGAATTTTTAAGTTCATTTAATTTTGCATTATTTATTTTTGCATATAAAATATCATGAACATTTTTTTCAAAATATTTTGCTTGTTCTTCTAATATTAAATTGGGTGAGCTTTTAATCTTGCTTTCTATATCTTTTAAATTCCATAAATTTTGCATTAATTAACCTCCATTTGTAATTTAAATTTTATTGGTAAGTGATCTGATATATCTTTTTTATTTGGAATATTACTTTTCGTAATGATACTTTTACCTTTAATTTCATTTATTATCTGTAGTTCATCAATATTAAATTTTTCTATTAAATCTGGTCTAATTATGACTTGGTCGTATGTATACCAGTAATAACTTTTAGTAGATGTTGAATAATAATATGTGCCTTTACATATATTATTGTTATTACCCATTATATGCCACATTGGGTTATAATAAAATTTTCTTTCCTCATTAAGTACTTTTCTTGACTTTTTTTTTGCAATATCAGGACACATAATAGCATTAAATCCTAAAGCTGAAACCATTCCCTCATCAAATGGATTCATATTAAAATCACCAACCACTAAACTTTTACTAATTTCACGTTCTTCTTCTAATTGTTGAAATTCTCTTACTATCTGTGATGTATACATGTTTAAATCACTAGCTTCTTGAGCGTATTTACTAGGAAGATGGACTGCAAAGATTAGAATTTCTTCTTTATCACTATTTAGTTTAAAAACAGAATAATACCTACTTTCTTTTATTGTTTTTACCATTCCCTCAGTTTTATGCAGAAGTAATATTCTAGAATTAGGCGCTATATTCTCAACTTTAAAATATAAATTATTTTCTCTAAGTTTTCTTATTAAATAATCTATATCAACACTTTTATGCTCTGCTAAAATTAATACATCTATTTCATTTTCCATACATACTTCTGCAATATATAATGAAATATTATTATTGTTAGCATTCCAATAAAGGAAATTTATTTTAATCACCGTCCTTTATTAAATTGTTTTAACTTTATATATATTAATATACATTAGGACCTTAATAAACATTAATTATTTATAGGTACTCTTATTTCTCCTGACATGAGTTTTGGAAGTAATGTATCTCTAATAGCTTTTAATCGATTATTTTCTTTATTAATTAAAGCATTCATATCAAAAAGATTATTCACAATACGATTATATTTTTCTAAAGTATTTTCATTAGGAATTACTATTTTTTCATTTTTAATAACAGTAAGACTTATATTTGCCTGAACTCCTTGAACAACCTTTGACTTTATAGAGTTTTGAAACTCATTTGATTTAAATTTATACATTACAATTAAAAAATATCTATTCATATCATTAAGCCTTACAAACGCAACTGCTTGATTTGTATTTGAATCTATTAACTCATCATTTACATACGAAACTCTACCAATTGTACCCGCTATAGATAATAATATATCTTTATACTCCAAAATTGAACGTTTTAGCTGATTCAAGTGCACACTTTTAGGAATATATTCAATATCAGATAAATTAATAATTCCATCATTACCGATATCTTTAACTTTTAAAAACTTTATTATATTGTCGTCTGTTGCAGTATCTATATCATTCTTACGTGGCGTAGTTCCTTTAGATATAACTTTAGCTAAATTTCCAATATTCTTAATTTCCCACCCCTTAGGAATCATCCCCATCTCACTTTCAACCATCTCCCCTGCAATCATGAATTTACTCTTACGAGTATATTCACGAGCAGGTGAACCAATAGTAAATCTACTTGTACTAGTATATTCTTGAGTAGGTGAACCTGAATTTTCTATAATACTTTGCTTTATGTTTTCTTCATCTTGCAAATATTTTACATACTCTCGTTTAATCCACTCTCTGCCATAACCTGATTTTAGTTCTTCTTCTCGTTTTCTTGCTTCTTCTTTTGTTGCAAATCGTTCATAATGTATTACTTTTACTGGCTTATGTGCTTTGGTATATTCTGCTCCAATTCCAGTGAAGTGTTCATAAAATCTTCGATATAAATCCTTTGTCATGCCTTTGTAGAAAGTTTCATCTTCACATAGCAATACATAAACAAACCAACTCTCACCATCAGGAACAGGTAATCCTCCTACCCTCTTATAAGTACAAACTTTTTCAAAATCCTTTGGTTTACTTGCTCCTAAAACTTCATGTCTTTCATCAGGTTTATCTGATTCTGAAAATTTAAGTCGTTCCTCAGGTTTACTTGCTCGTGAAAATTTATAATTTTCAGGAATGCAAGGAAATTCAAAATCCACAAACCATTGTTTAAAAATAGCTTGAGCCATTTCTTCTAACTTTTTGTTGATTTGGTTGTTGGTTTGTATTTTTTTATCTAAATCTGCTAATATTTTTGATATTGCGTTTTGCTCTACAATGCTTATATCTTTAATTTCAAGCTTTTCTAAAGCAGAAACGTATAAATTCTTTTGAACACTCCCTACTGCTAAATCTTGAATATAAGTTTGATTATTTAACAGCCAATAAAAAACATATTGACTACTCATTTTTGTCTCATCAACTTTTATATTAATTACAGCCCTATTACCACACATATAATCTTTTAATATTCCTAAGCGTCCAATTGTACCTGATTTACTTATAGCTAATGTATTTGGTTCAAATAAATATGCACTTTTCCCAGCACTCTCAAATCCTTTTTGAGATAAAGTTTTAGATGTATTAAAAACAACTGAATTATTTAAATCTGTTGCCCTTAACCATTTAATAGGTCCATCAAAATACTCTGCCTTTTTTTGAGATGGATTTACATATCCTTCTTGAAACTTACAAAAAGATTTAAAAATCATATCCAATCCCCCCAAGATTCTTTCTTATCTCATCCTCTAATTGCCTTGATTTAGCAAATAATTCTCCTAGCTCACTTGTTAGTGTTTCCATCTTCTCATCAAAAGGAATTCCATCATCTTCAGCTTCTTGTATTCCTACATATCTTCCTGGAGTTAGAACATATTCATTGCCTCTTATTTCTTCAATCTTAGCTGCTTTACAAAATCCTTGGATATCTTCATATTTCCCATTTATGTTTCTATAATTATGATAAGTATCTGCAATCTTTTTAATGTCATCCTTATTTAATTCTCTATGTCTTCTATCAACCATTTCTCCTAAATTTCTAGCATCAATAAATAATATTTCATCTTCTCTACTTCTAAACTTAGGATTATCTTTTTTATTTTTATTTAATATCCATAAAGATACTGGTATTCCTGTTGAATAAAATAATTTATCTGGCAGAGCAACTATTGCATCTACTAGCTTTGCATCTACTAAATTTTTTCTGATTTCTCCTTCATTTGAAGTGTTTGAGCTTAATGCTCCATTAGCTAGAACTATACCAGCACATCCATTTGGTGCTAAATGGTATACCATATGCTGAAGCCATGCATAATTTGCATTTCCTTCTGGTGGTGTACCATATTTCCATCTAACATCTTCAGTTAATTTATCTCCACCCCAATCACTGATATTAAATGGTGGGTTAGCTAATATATAATCTGCCTTTAATGTTTTATGTAAATCATCATGAAAGGTATCTGCATGATGTGGTCCTAAGTTTCCATCTAATCCTCTGATTGCAAGGTTCATTCTACATAATTTCCAAGTTGTTGAGTTTAATTCTTGTCCGTAAATTGATAAATTTTCTATTTTCCCTTGATGTTCTTCAACGAATTTTTCACTTTGAATAAACATACCACCTGAGCCACAAGCTGGGTCATAAATTCTACCTTCATATGGCTCTATCATTTCAACTAAAGTTTTAACTACTGAAGTTGGAGTATAGAATTCTCCACCACCTTTACCTTCTGAGCTTGCAAATTGACCTAAGAAATATTCATAAACTCTACCTAAAAGATCTTTTTCTCCATTTTGATGCAATTTTATTGTTGATATTAAATCTATAAGCTCTCCAAGCCTTCTCTTATCAAGCTCAGGACGTGCATATCTTTTATCAAGAACTCCCTTAAGTGTTGGATTTTCTTTTTCTATTAGAATCATTGCATCATCAATTATTTGACCTATTCTTGGATCTTTAGCATTGTCTCTTATATTATCCCATCTTGCTTCTTTTGGAACCCAGAATATGTTTTCTGATTCATATTCATCTCTATCTTCTTCAAAGCCATCTCCTTCTTCAACAAGTTCATTATATTTAGTTTCAAATTTATCTGATATATACTTTACGAATATAAGTCCTAATACTACGTGCTTATATTCTGCTGAATCCATACTACCTCTTAATTTATCTGCTGCTTTCCATAAGGTTTCTTCAAACCCGATATTTGCTGTTGCCATCTTTAATTCCTCCCAATTTCTTACTCTGCTATATTAAATATTTCATAAAAATAATCGATATCATTTTCTAATTCCTTTTGTATATCTTCATAATCTTTATATGTGTTTTTATCATACACACACAAAGCATGTTTTACTGTGAAATCTCCTTCGTCTTTTATATTGTAAGCTGTTATTACACATTTAACATGCCTTTTGTATTTGCCAATTACTACTCTATAAGTTTCCAAGCCAAAATTCTTTTCATAGTAATAATATTTATTATTTTTAGATGGTTTATATATATAATCAGGTTCCTTTAAAATTTCCTCAATCTTCTTCATAGTTATTTCAGTATGCTTATATTTAATATGATTTTTATAATTAGCATAGTATAATATAATTCTCTCATGTAATTTCCCTTTTAATTTTATAATCAGAGAATTATCTTCATAATAATATTCCATTAGATACCCCCAAATCTATAAATTTACAATTTTCTAAAAATTATTATCATCAAAGACTTCAAATATTTCACTTTCAAACTCATCTTGTTCTTGGCCAGTAGATACCCAATCAGGTAATATTTCAAAGTAATGTCCTAAGGCCTCTATTGTTTTGTGGACAAGTACTTCATTTTGTGCCTTTTCCATAAGTTCTACTATTAACTTGTAAGTATCCATATATGGATTATCATCTACAATATCCATAGCTTTTTTAAATTTAGATATGAGTTTTGCTTTTTCTATTGTTCTCTCCATAGCATTGATTTCTTCTTTATCGTATACAGGAATTTCCACAAGATCATTTACTTCGCCAATAAGAAACTGTTGTTCATGCTTTTTTATAACAGGATTTAATTCTTTTTTTAATTTTTCTTTCTGTATTTCAAGCTTCTCTATTTCATTTAATTCTTTCGTAAAATATTCTTGCTTAATTCCAAAGAACTCTTCTAATACTGGGAGATATTTTTTAGGTATTTTTTGCTTACCCTTAATCCAAAGATTAATATTCTGCTTTTTTATTCCTAGCTTTTCTGCAAGTTCTATATGTTGCATATTATATAAACTAAGAATATATTCAAGCCCAATCAAATAATCACCCCTTAGAACTTTAATTTAGACAACAAATTTCATTATAAAATTAATTGTCTTAGTCAATATAAATATATTATATTCCTTTTTATTGACTTGGTCAATATTTTTATTGGAAAAATCTAGTTTTTAATCTAAGCTTATACACATAAACATATAAATTTCTGCAATAAAAAAATAGATTCTCAAGGTTATATCTATGTTTCTTTGCTTCTTTACTACCTGTAAAATATCTTTCAAAACATATTTATCTATTAATTATGAAATAGATAGTTTTTTACTCTAAATTCATTCCCTCAAATCCTCTTAGTTTTATGTAAAAGTTAACCCCAAAGCAAAATAATTCCCCAAGATCTAGTCTTAGGGAACATAAAACACACTTTGATATTTACTTGAAATCCGCTAAACCTTTGATATCAGGCTATTTCTTCACCATCTTCACTACAGTCTCAGCGTGTGCTTGGCACAATTAGGATACTTTTACACTAATTAATTAAGATAATTCAATGCTTCTTTAGTTTAAATATAAAATCAACATAATTAAACTAATAAATCCAACTACTCCTCCTATAATATAAATTAAAATAATTTTCTTATCTATTACTTTCCATTCATTAGTTATTTTTTTTAATATATCTATTTTAGGAAACACTATAAGAGCAATAAAGATACACAATATATTGAAAATAGAATTCACCTTTGGATTTCTAAAAAAATTATCACTTACACCAACTATATATAATATGAAAAATCCTAAAATAAATCTAATTATGCTTAAGATTCTCTTGTTCATATATACCTCCTATAATTTCTTTACTCCTGTATAAAGCGCCTTGCCAAAAATAGAAGAAGAATTAGCTCTAAATCCTACATTTGCTAAATAATACCCTGTAGCCATTACAGCAAATGTTCCAGCACAAACTGTTAATGCTAAAGATGCTCTATCCCTAGCCTTTATATCTTATATTCTCCACCATCAACATATTCCATTTCCTCATTTTTAACACTAACATAACTTTCTGGTAAAATTAATTCATAATTTCTCATTTTCTAATTTTATTCCATTTTACCATAATTTCTCTATTGCTTATATTAAAATTAAAATGATTCTAGAGCCTTTCTTCCTCATCTAATTTTTTATAAGTTCTACCTGTGCTTCAAGTAACTTGATTTTAGCTTGTTGCCTTTCTATAATTTCTTCTTTTGTTAATTCTCTATTAATAGGGCGACCACTAGAAGATTTTCTAGTGTCATCTAAAGCTATAATGCCACCTTTATCGTAGTCTATCTTCCATCTGCAACCAAATTGTTCAACCCCTTTGTGTCAAATAATAGTTATATAAAATCCGTTTTCAGTGAAAATGTCTCGTGGTACCTTTCCAACAATATATTCATAAATAACTAGTCTCTTGATTTCAAAAGTATAAGTTATAGATTTTTTACTTACTCAAGCCACATTGTTATCTTCTTTATTTTATCAATATCTTTTTCTGTAAATAAAATCTTACTCATTAGCGACCTCCAATTGCTCTTTTGGTTGTATAAAAAATACCTATAGCCTTAAACACTTTCTATAAGTGTCTAGTATATAGGTATCAGTTTATTTATTAGCGCCTTTATTTTTTAACTTATAATATAACTTGTCCAAAAGAATAAAGAATACAACAATAGACAATATACCCAATATCCATTGCATATATTCCGATTTTATTTCATACTGAAAAAAGACACCACCCATAAATATCATATTAAATATATCATGGTCTTTATACTTTTTCTTCATTATCTTTCTTTCATAAATTTCATATAGTCCATAAATTATATCAAAAATTAAGACAATAGATATTAAGTATATTATCATTTAAAACCTCCTATTAATAAAGATCTTTATTACCCAAGACATATATTCCAGCAGCTGCTGACACACTAAACACAGCTAATCCGATCCAGCCCCAAAAAACTTCCTATTTTTGCGATATGCGGCGCTATTTTTGCTACTAACAAACCATACTGATAATTATTACTCAATAATGGCATTATAAATTTTTTTATTATCACTCTCGCTGCTGTACTTAATGATGCTAATCCAATCATATTTTTTTGTAAATACTCTTAAACTCCATCCGCCATCAACATACTCCATTTCCTCATTATCAACATCTACATAACTTTCTGGTAAAATCAATTCATAATTTCTGATTTATCTCTACTTATCAAGGAAATCATTAGAATCAATTATTATTTATAATACATATAGTTTAATAATTTTATTTATTAAATATATATTGGATAAATAATACCGAAAAGGCAATAATTAATCCAAAGATAATTTTATCAATATAATAATTTATTGTAAAATTACTTAGATTAATCATTATTAATTTAATTAAAGAATATATTATTTCTAAAACAACAACAATAACAACTGTATAGCCGATTTTCTTACCTAATTTTTCCTGAAACATAATATTATCACCACCTCATCCATAATGAAATACTTATTTATATAGAATAGCCTCTATTTTATTTATTTTTATTATAATTATAAAATATACTATTTGTTTATAGATATATTAGGAAAATACCCTGCAGTAACATTGAATTATAAATCACTTCCATAATTGTTGATTAACCCCCCACTAACTCCCATAAACCTAGCTATAAATATCTCTCAATACTGTACCAGCTATACCTCCTATTGCAGCAGTTCCATAAAGACCTACACAAGGTGCTACTAGTGCCCCTATTTGCTCCCTTAACCTTGCCATAATACCCAAAATACTTTTTTTATACATTCCTTATTTTTATACCTATTTATTACTTAATATACATTATAATTTTATAATTAATTCAAATTTACTATCTATACTATCCACAATATTAAATTCACAAATTAATTCTTTTTCAATTTTACTAAACAAATTAATAATGAATTGTGAATAATCATTTGAATTATAATCTAATTGATGAATTATTCTAATATTAATTCTCTTATTTTTCTTTTTAATCCAAATGTATAAATTTCCTAGCTTATTATTGGAATCTAATTTATCATAATAACTAAAAATTTTGTTCACTGCTACATTAACTTTATCTATTTCCTCATTTGAAAAATCCTTTGGAAAAAAATATATTTGTTTATTCTTGAAATAGGGTATATTTCTCAAATATTTTGTAATACAATATCCTCTTTTATCATGCCTAGATCTAAAAAACAAAACTATAGAAATAATAATAAATACAATACAACGAGATTTAATTACATCATCTTCAACATTGTTAATATTGAGAAATGCGAGAATTATAGCGGATATTAAAAGAATCCCTATAAAAAATTTATCTAAATAATATATTCTAGTATTTTTAAGGTACTGATAAATAATATACAATATTATTACTAATGATATTGTAATAATTCTGTAGCTCCATATTGATTCCAAGAAAATATCCCTATAATTCCCCATTTCTTACCCCTTTATATTACCAAATCTTTAACCCACCATTATTTCTATCACCATCTAATGGATCAACTAAATTTTTAGCTATAAATGCTCCTATTGAAAATCCAGTAAATGCTTTGATAACTCCCAAAACTCTATTGGTTGACAAAGATAAATAACCTAAAGTTGCCTTAGTTATTCCTGAACATATAGCTCTTGCTAAAGCATATTTTGCCGTTGTATACATCATAGCAACACATATAGCTGTAGTTTTAAAAGCTTTGAATGTAGGTACTAAATACATTGCTGCTTCTATAGTTCCACCAATTACATAATTTGAAATAGTAAATCCTCCATAAACATATTCCATTTCCTCATTTTCAACACTACATAACTTTCTCGTAAATTTAATTCATAATTTCTCATTTTCTAATTCTCTTCCATTTTATCATAATTTTGTTATTATTTATATCAAAAGTATTTATAGCTTATTAATGACTCTGCAGCTGCCATACATATCTATCTCTACCTCTAATAGCAAAGTTAATTAAATTGAATTCCTATTTGTTCTAAGTAATACTTCATGTAGGTTATTTTTTCATACTTGACTCTAGTTTCAGTTACCATTCCTAAAGTTAACTTAACTTTTTCACCTTTTTTATCTTGCAAATAATCCTTATCTGGCTTTATTTTTACCTTAAAATAAACATTACCTTTTTGACTATCTATTGTAGCATCTTCATCAATTGATATTACTTTTCCAGTAATTATTCCATACTCTGCTTGATTTAATCCAGCTACTTCTATTGATACATCATCATTTTCATGAATTCTTGGTCTATCACTACTAGCTAAAGCTACCTCTATCATTAATTCTCCATCTTCATTAGATATTGTGCCAATTTGTGAACCACCTTGGAGAACCATACCATTTTTTATCTCTGAATTAAGATGAATTTTACCATTATTAGTAGCATATAAAACATACTCATCTGTCGAATTAGAAATTGCTTTTTTTTGCATTTGCAATTTTTCCTTTTCTAATTCAAGCTGTTTTCTTTCATTTGTAAAAGATAGAATTGTGTCATAATAAATTTGATCTTTCTTAATTTTACTTTGATCTTTATATTGATTTATTTGTTCTTCTGTATAGCCTTGACTTTTTAGAGACTCTTCATCTACCTTATATTCAGCCATTTTCGCATAGCTATTTAATAGCTTATTATAAAATTCAAGTTCATCAGAATTATTCTTATTAAAAGTATTAGTTCCTTTTGTTGCATCATCTTCTGCCCTTTTTAGTAATGCTATCCTTTTATCATATATTCCAATTTGTCCATCTGCTTGCTCAATTTGATATTTAGGATCTGGCGCATTAAATACTAATAGCTTTTCTCCTGCCTTCACCTCTTTCCCTTCTTCTACATAACATTCCTTAACTTCTCCTGATACCTTAGCCATTATGTTACTTTTATCCTCAGTTGTTACGATTCCTTGGCCCTTAACCACATAAGTTTTTATAGAAACACAGCTCCAAATAATAAATGCAGATATTAGTAAAACTACTACTAATATTATGTAGTACATAAACTTAGGTGGTTTTTTATCATAAAGAAGCTTACTATCTGTTATTTCATTTATGTTATAAACCTTCACCTATTAGGCCTCCCTTATCTACTTCCATAAAAATGTCAGCATCTAAATTTCCTTCCTTTACTTTAATCCCTACTAATACACTTCTTTCCTATATAAAAATGCACACCCCCTAGCAAAAATCTCACTAAGATGTGTACATAATTTAGCAGAACTCATAAAAAGGGTGCAAATTCTCTTCAAAAAATCGTACTAAAAAAGCAAAATACAATGGTCAAGCCTTGATTTTTGAAGCTTTTACCATTGTATCACATTGTTAGTTCTTATTTGTCTAAGGGCTAAAGCTTTGATACAATTTAACGATGTTTTCTTAATTTTATATCACTAAATAGCATAATTTTAATAATATATAATTTACTATATTCTTTAATATAATTTCTTTTATTACATTAATTATCTATATATTTACTTAAAACCACCTTATTATTTTATTAGATTTGTTATATAAATGTATATTGAAATATATTAAAGGTTAGTATAACAGACAAAGACTACACTCTTCTATTAATTATATGACTTCAGAACAATGTGAATTATTAGCCAGATGTGAAGCATAAAAAGTTTAACTTTTTGTGTCCAAGCTATTGACATAAGACCAATATCATTAATGTATAATTTAAGTTTAAATTCATTAAATTATATTTATTTAGAAAATAAAGGTAATTTTATAATAAATAGTTCTAAATAATTTTATTAATAGAACTTTATAGATTTTTATCTAAATATCTTTTATATACTATTCCAATTTTTCTTGTAGTTTCAATCGAAGGATATAAGCATATAACTAATATAAAAATCATAATATTTTTATATAATGGCAAATATAGGAATATTATCTATAGGATAAGTAACAATACGCCTATTAAAAATATTTAAATATTTTTTATAATTACTTTTTTTGCCTCTTTCTTATACTTGAAACATTCTATTATCTTAATATATTCTATTTTAATTTTATCACTTAATTTATTGTCTATAATTTTATTTTCTTTGTTCGGCTTTAAATTAAGCATTAATAACTCAATAATTAAGTTTATATTAAATAAACTACTACATAATATAATCTTTGACATAAATCCTAATCCTAATTCTATAAAAGCAATGCATGCTGCTAAAAATCTAATAAAAAATCGAAAATAGCATGTTTTTTTATAAATAACCTTTCTATATTATATTTATTTTCTAAAAAAAATGATGTGAAAAATAAAAATACAAAAGGTGATAAAACCCAAAGTGCTATGAAATTTTTATTTCAATATTTTTACTTACTACTATGTACATATAATTATTAATATAAGCTAATAAGTTTGATATAATAACTTTTTTTATTTCATTCTTTTTTTCCTTCATCTTGTCCCTCTAATATTTTTAAATAATACATCAAAATATCTAAATTTACTTTCTTAAATACTTATACTAATCATTTCTAAAATATAACCACTTGCAAAATAATATTTGCAAGTGGTACCATTTATACTATTTATCCAACTGAAAAACTTAGTCCCCAAGGAAAAGCAAATCTAATATGCATTCCTTTTCCTTATCTAATTGCATTAAATGCAGTAACACCAAAAGTACCTACATATGCACAAAGTACTGCTCCTGTAAGAAATCCTAAACCTGGAATAGTTGTTGCTAATGTAGCCGCTATAAGATAACATCCATTGGATACAATTTATTTCTATCACAACTTTTTCACTCAAAATTATCCGCATTTAATTTTGTAATTCTACTTAAATATAGCCATATATTTTTCCATAAAAATATCATAAAGTTCATCTTTTATTTCATTATTTAAATTTCCATAGTATAATTTATTATTTTTAGTAAATATAGTTGCAATATATACTATAGCATCATCAAATGTTTTATTGTGTATTTCATGTTTAGGTGAATCTACATAAATATAAAATATATCATCAACATTATTATAATCATTTTTATTAATATTAACTTGTCCAAACTCTTCTACAAGTTTTAATAAATAATCTTTATCTATTGAAATTCTTATTTCATAGTCTTCTTCATAATTATCAGAATCATTACATAAGACAAAGTTTTCATATTTATTTATATTATCATTAAGAATATTTACATCTGATAAATACTCCCCCTTAATATATGACATTGGAAAGTCATCCCTAACTTTTATTTTATTTATTTCCTTATCATTCTCATCAACTAATAGTAAACCTGTAGAACCAAAAGAATCTACAAACCACCCCTTATCTTTTGCTCCTAGCATTCCAATTATTTTAGTATCTTTTATTTCTTCTTCATCAAAACTTGAAGGGAAATAAATATTATTATCTAAAAGAATAGGGCTATATCTATAATTCTCATATGTTACATACCTAGCTACTATCTCATCAGTTGATTTGCTAAAAGATAATAATAAAAACACTATAGTTAAAATAATAAAAATTACTATTATACTGATTTTTGTGATTTTTTTCATCTTAATCCACCTCATAATTTCTGTTCAATACAAATGCACTCATTTTCTAATTTTCTTCCATTTTATCATAATTTTGTTATTATTTATATCAAAAGTATTTATAGTTTATTAATGACTCTGCAGCTGCCATATATATCTACATATACCTCTAATAGCAAAGTTAATTTAACTGAATTCCTATTTGTTCTAAATAATACTTCATGTAGGTTATTTTTTCATACTTAACTCTAGTTTCAGTTACCATTCCTAAAGTTAAGTTAACTTTTTCTCCTTTTTTATCTTGTAAATAATCCTTATCTGCCCTTATTTTTACTTTAAAATAAACATTACCTTTTGACTATCTATTGTAGCATCTTCATCAATTGATATTACTTTTCCAGTAATTGTCCCATATTCTGCTTGATTTAATCCAGCTACTTCTATGGATACATCATCATTTTCATGAATTCTTGGTCTATCACTACTAGATAAAGCTACCTCTATCATTAATTCTCCATCTTCATTAGCTATTGTTCCAATTTGTGAACCACCTTGAAGAACCATACCCTTTTTTATCTCTGAATTAAGATGAATTTTACCATTATTAGTAGCATATAAAACATATTCATCTGTTAAATTAGAAATTGCACTTTTTTGGCTTTGTAATTTTTCCTTTTCTAATTCAAGCTGTTTTCTTTCATTTCTAAAAGATAAAATTGTATCATAATAAATTTGATCTTTCTTAACTTTACTTTGATCTTTATATTGATTTATTTGTTCTTCTGTATAGCCTTTACTTTTTAGAGACTCTTCATCTACCTTATATTCAGCCATTTTCGCATAGCTATTTAATAGCTTATTATAAAATTCAAGTTCATCAGCATTATTCTTATTAAAAGTATTAGTTCCTTTTGTTGCATAATCTTCTGCTCTTTTTAGTAATTCTATCCTTTTATCATATATTTCAATTTGTCCATCTGCTTGCTCAATTTGATATTTAGGATTAGGTGGTTTTTTATCATAAAGAAGCTTACTATCTGTTATTTCATTTATGTTATAAACCTTCACCTATTAAGCCTCCCTTATCTAATTCCATAAAATGTAAGCAACTAAATTTCCTTCCTTTACTTTAATCCCTACTAATACACTTCTTTCTTATATAAAAATGCACACCCCCTAGTGAAAATTCTACTAATGGGTGTGCACAAATACTCAAAAGGCCTAAAAATGGCTAAAATCTCTATTAATTATCTCTAAAAATTTCTCTACAAAAAGTAAAATACAATGGTCAAGCCTTGATATTTTTTTCATTACTATTGCATAATTTGATGATAATGGCATAAAGTAATCTATTCCTTCTATTTGGTTCACTATAATAGGATTATCAGATAAAAAGAACTTATTTTTTAATGGAGCTTTATATATCTCAATGTAGTAATTATTAACTAAGTAATTCATCAACATATTAATACCACCATTAAAGTCATTTTTTTCTATTACCTTAGATATTATATATAAATCCTTACATTGAAACTGCTTTTAGGCTAATAATTTAGCCTCTTCTTCTCCAAATAAAAATTCTTTATAAAATACTTGCTTTATTTCTAATGGTAACTTATCTTTATTAAAATTAATTAAATATATACTTATCATTTGCATCAATGCTATAGCTTAATATATTTAAAATTTCTAATAAACCGCTTCAACATTATCAATACTTATTTTACATCTTCCATCAAAATATTTCCACATTTATTTGTAATATTCCAATTTTATGAATAATATTATTCTACCTATTCTCTTTTTAGGACAATATTTTTTTATTTCTCTCAGCTATTTGATAATACAATAGATTATTTATATATAAATACTCCTTTGATTTCTCGCTTTTAGAATTGTTGCGTTGTTTTATCCCCGTCACTCTTCAATCTAGCAATTCCGATTTTCCTGCTTTCTTTTTATTTACTCCACTTCTAGTAAATTTATATACACAGAACCTTATTTTATATCTTTTTAATTCATTAATATATATCTTCTATATTGATTATGTAAACTCCTCCTCACCAAATTTTCCTTGGCTCATTATCTTGAAATACTTTGTTTCTTTGAATATATTATACCCTGTCTTCTTACTCACCTAAATTTAGCCTCCGCCTATTCTAAAAGGAACTTAGAAAGTTCTTATGCTACTACTACTACAATTGAAAAATCACTTAAAAGCAGAAATAAGGAAGAATTCCACTTAACTCCTTCCTTACATTTAATTAAATCAATATATTCTGGTATTACCCTTTCTAACTTATCTCGCTTTAATATTTCTATATCTAAGGTATTTCTCCTATAAGTACATATACTCCAAATCATTCTCTACATTTCTATTTACCCCATAATTATCATCTATTATTTCTATATTTTCAAATATACTATAAATAACTTCTATAGGCTAATCCTTTTATTCTTCTAAATGTCATGAAAATGAATCTTTTTCATTATATCTTTATCCCTCCTAAAAATTAAAACTCTTACCTGTATATTCGATACAAGTAAGAGCTTTAATAAAATATAACCTTATACACCTTTATTCTCAAATTACTAATAAAAGTTTACTTCAATTAAATAATATATATTTAACTTATATTAATAAAATATTATTTTCAATTCTAAATAACTTCTCATCTTGTGATAAGTTTACTATACTAAAGTAATTACTATCATTAATACTACTATTGCTATTAACATATCTAAAAAATACCTTCCTGTTAAATTGAAAATTTTATAATTAATAACTAAATCTAAAACTACATTACCTATATTATCTATTTGAATATAGCAAAAAATATATGCTTACAAAAAAATATATTTTTATTACATATTATTGTATATTTAATCATAATCTTTTAATAAACTATAAATAAAACCACTGATTATCAATCTTCAATGGCTTCATAATTCTTCTATATAATTATTTGTTTTCTAAATAATAAAGTTTAACTGCAGTATAAAGATTTTCCCATAATCCAATAAATTTACCTGTTGCATTTGGATTATTTCCTAACGTCTTACTCGCATCTACTACACTTAAAATCAGTTGCGACCCTATGGCATCAAAAACTTTTATCGGATCACCTTTCCACATCATTATACCATCTTCTTCTTTTATTAAACTTCTAAATGCACCTATTATAGGAAATAAAAATCCCTTAGGAGAATTATACTCATTTTTCTGTCCTGGTTGCCCAAACACTCTCCCAAATTTTTTGTTCTTAGTTGAACATACAACTCCTTTGATTGCACCATACTTACCACCAGTCTTATTATATGCTTTTGCTATATTAGTCTCAATATAATCTACTAATGAAAAAATATCTCCCATTAGAGGCTGCATCTTTATATATGGATTTTCTGTACCTCTTTCATAATCCTCTAAATATAAATCAACACATCTCTTTTTAGAATTATATGCTATAATAGGGTGCTTTTTATCCCCAAATCTCTCAATATTAAACATTGTTAGTATTGCAATTATATCTGATATATCTATTTCACCTTCTGAATTCTCTTTATATACTATATTTTCATAATAAGGTTCTTCTAAAAGAGCCTCTTTTATAATATCAAACTTATTTTGTAATTCTGCAATAGATTTGTCTTGAACCTAACAGATGTATTTCTAGCCGCAGCTAAATCTTCATAAAACTCTTCTATTCCTGTCATAATTTCAATATTTACTCTCTTAGTAAACATAATCAAATTCTTATTATTGCAAATTATTCTATAGGTATGTCCTCCATCTATATTTCCATGGACTGATTTATCTTTAAGATATATTTCAACAAATTTCTCTTTATCTCTAGTTATAACTCTTGCATGATGTGCTGAAATTAAAATACCTCTATTCAATAAATGAAATTTATCCGCTGAGGAACAAAGGAGACTATCTTCTATTTTTTCGCTACATTTGTATTAAAATTTTGTTCTTTTGGATTTGTATCCATCCAAATATTCTCAGGTACATCTTTAACTAAAACCCTTGAACATATAGTTATTTGTTCTTGCTCTGTTCCTTCATTTTCATTAAATGTTCTTATTTCTGTTACTGGAAACATAATTTTTTCACACTTGTCTAAATCATTTTTAATAGTTATTAATTTTTCTGCCATAAGAGTATGAATACTTTATTATATATTATTAAATTTTATTCGCAAATAATCTTAAATTTACATTTTAAACATTTTTCTAATTATCTCTTTCATCTTTTGATAAAGCAAATAGAGCTGGTAAAACATTTATAACAGTTGGAAATCTCTTAACTATTTTTTTAAAATCATCTTCATAATTTTTGTTATTAACTAATGCATTCAAAGTATTAAGTTCTATATTATATTGACTTACAATTGTAGCTAGTCTTTCCCAATTAACATAGAAATTAAAACCTCTATTTGTTTCTAGTAACTACTTAGTAAATATTTTTACTAACTCACTAGATTCTGTTTCTAAGTAACTCTTTGGTTCTGTATTAACTTCATTTTTTGCCACTTCCATCCCCCTCTCATCTTTATAATTTGTTATTAATAACTCTGTAATCTTACCTCTTCCACTACCTACTGAATTTATATTTCTTTTTGCATAAACCCTTTTTATACTAAAGTCCGAGTATAAATCATCAAAGAAATTATCTTTTTCATCTAAGTTTTTAGGATCTGAATTACTTAACATTATTTTTGCTCCTTTAGCATCTATGACTTTATAAAAATCTCTTAATAAAATTTGTGCTTCATCATTAAAATTACTTTTATTGTAGGATGTAAACCCACCTACTGTTACTGGTCTATAGGGTGGATCACAATATACAAATGTATTATCATCGATATATTCTTCTAGCTCATTAAAAGATTTATTTAAAATTTTCACTTTAAATTCGCCATTTCTATTTTTCAAGCTTAACAATCTAGATATTCCCATTATTTGTGTTTCATCAAAGAAACTCGGGTTGCTATATTTTCCAAAAGGAACATTAAAAGCTCCTTTTGAATTTTCTCTATATAGTCCATTAAAACATGTTTTATTTAAAAATACAAAATATGCAGCCAACTTTATGCCTCTGCAATCAGGATTATTAAACTTCTCCCTTATTTCATAAAACAGTTTTTCTCTTTCTTCATATTCTGCGTTAAGATATTTAGTTTTTAATTCCTGCATTTCTTTAATTAACTCTTGCGGATTATCTCTTATAACTGTATATAAATTTATTAATTTAGAGTTTATATCATTAATAATATACTCTTCAAAATAATTGTTTTCTAAAAAACATATAAATACAGCGCCAGCCCCTACAAAAGGTTCAACGTATTTTTTTAACTTTTTAATATCCTCAGGTAGCTCTTGTATTATTTCATCTAAAAGCTGTGACTTACCTCCTGCCCACTTTAAAAATGGTTTTATATTAGAATTCATTGCTATCACTCCTAAATCTACCTCATTACCTATTTAGTAATTCCGTTAATTATCTGTTTTATTCTTTTGTTTGTAAGCTCTAAATATTCTATTTCATTATCAATTCCTATGAAGGTTCTATTATTTTCTATGGCTACAATTCCAGTTGTCCCAGAGCCACAAAAAGGATCTAAAATAGTATTTCCTTCATTAGTACTTGATACTATGCATCTATATAATAATTCTTTTGGTTTTTGAGTAGGATGATAACCGTTATTTTTTTCTCGTTTTGGGGTTGTTGGTATTTCCCATACGCTTCTCATCTGCTTACCACCATTTATTTCTTTCATAAGCTGATAATTAAAAATATGCTTTGCTTTTTTAGTTTTCTTTAACCAAAGTACTGTTTCTTGGCTTGCAGTAAAACATCTGCATCCCATATTAGGGGCTGCATTAGGCTTTACCCAGGTAATCTCATTTATTATGTAATAGTCCATTTTCTGCAATGCAAAAGCTATTGAATGAATAATGTGATATGTTCCTGATATCCACATAGTTCCATCATCCTTTAAAACCCTATCACAAGCTTTTAACCATTTCATATTAAATTTATAATCAAGTTCAACACCTAAGGATTTATCCCAACTTCCTTTATTTACACTTGCCATTTTTCCTGACTTACACGTTATCCCGTCATTACTAAGTTTATAGGGTGGATCTGCAAATATCATATCTACTGATTTACTCTCAATTTTCTTTAGTTCTTTAATGCAATCACCTAACAATAACTTATAATTATTCTCCTTGATATACTCCACACTATCGCCACCTTTATACCTAGTATCATCCAATCTATATTATAAAGGTATTTTAAAATAAATCCAGTTATTATTGAATATTATTTAAAGAAAATAAATAGATATTCATGCGCTAAAAGATAAAAATTTTTTTCCAAACTTATTTTCTCCCAGTATTTCGTAGAACTGCAATTATGTTGTTCTTTTATGATTATTTCCTTTAATCTAAACCCTTGATTTATAAATAAATTCATTACATTAAAGCCTAATGGAATCACGCAACTATTTCGCCTTATATCGCCCATCATAACCGCGCAATATTTTCCCTTTTTTAACACTCGAAAAGCTTCTTTTGACACTGCTCTCATACTTTCATAAAAGTCATCAATATTAAGTAGCGATATGTCTTCATTAATATCTTTACTATATTTTATTATATTTGAATACGGTGGATGCGTACATATTAAATCTATTGATTCATTTTCTATAAAACTCAAATTTTTAGCATTTCCTTTCACTAATTGAATAGAATTCTTAGCCTTAACACCTTCAATTCTATTTTTTGACAACTCTAATGCTATAGGATTAACATCACACCCAATACCTCTTCTATTTAATAATTTTGCTTCAATAAGTGTAGTTCCACTTCCTAAAAATTGATCTAATATTAAATCTTCATCTTTTGAATATCTCAAAATAATATTTTTAGGAACAAAAGGACTCCAATTACCTGGATAGTCCCCCTTATGTGTTTCCCAGCCACCTCTTTGTTTAAAGCTCCACAAAGTTTTTGTTTCTAAATTAAATATCTCACTCATTTTTTCACCTCCACCTTAATAATATTAGCAATATTTATCCTTTATATACAATTTCTACTTTTTCATCTATAATTAGTAGTGTATTTATATAAAAAATTATTATTATGAGGAGAGTTACTATGAAATTAGATGAAGCTAAAAAATTATTAGATGCTTTAGCCGGTAAAAAATTTGGACAAGTTTTAAAACAAGAACAGATGAAAGATATTATAAAGAATAAAGGCAAAAGCGGACAATTATTAGAAATAACGTTAGGTCTAAATTTATCCAATACTAATTTAGATTTTGAAGATGGTGAACTTAAAACAAATAAATGTGATACCACTGGAAACCCATTAGAAACTATGTTTATTACTCAAATATCAGCAATGATAGATGATCTGTTAACTGGTAAAGATTTTTATCAAAGTAAATTATATAAGAAAATTAATAATTTGTTATATGTCCCTATAAGCAAAGTTGGGGAACCATCAGAATGGATGTTTTTACCTTGTATACATGTAAATCTAGATGATAAAAAATTTCACAATTTAAAACTACAATTAGAGAACGATTATTATTCTATTTGTAATCAACTTATTTTCCATATAAAAACTAGCAATGATGGCTTTATTCATACATCAAATGGTGAATATATTCAAATTCGTAGTAAGGATTCAAAACCTTATCATCCTATTTATTCAGATATTTATAAAAAAGAAGTTTCCAATAAAAATCATGCTTTCTACTTTAAAAAGGAATTCATGAAATATATAGCAAGTTTAAAAAAATCATATATAAAATAAGCCCTGATTATAATTAGAGCTTATTTTATACAAACTTTAAGTTTTTGAATCTCCCTCTACAATCAGTACATTGACTTTGATCTCTTCTTCTATCAGTAGTTCTTCCGCTATATCCAAACTCAGTAACATGCTTATCACAATTACAATGAGGACATCTCTTTATAAGTTGTATTCCATCATAACCAACTAACTTTTTAACACTATTATTATTTGAATCATAACCGCTTGTTTTTGAAAAAGTACAATGTACTAGTCCTATACTCGTTGGAAATATTGAAGAATTCTCCACCACCTCATCGTTGTAGCATATTTGAACTGTATAATCAAATCTTAAAGGAATTCCCATTACCATAGTTTTTACGCTCCCCTAAAAATATAATCATTTAGTGTAGTACAGCTGCTTACACCAATAACAATATTATAAACTTAATTTTACTTTTATATATATGTTGCAACTATTATTTTTGTTTCCTTTACAACTTTACAACAGTCTCGATGTGTTGGTATCGATATGGTACGAAATATATTTCGTGTAATTATTAGATCCCCTACATAGAAAATTCCCTAAAACCTTAGTCTTAGGGAAAATAAAACGCACTTCAATATTCACTTAAAATCCGCTAAACCTTTGATACCAGGCTATTTCTTAACTAGCTTTACCACCGTCTCAGCGTGAGGTGTATTGTGGAATGTTATTATAAAATTTCTTCATATTGATTCTACTGATATATTTTAATAACCCCAATATACCTCTATATATCTTTTTTTAATACTAATTCAACTCTAGTTATATCTTTATTTTTAAGTATAACATATCTTTTTTGTTCTACGCTATAATCTACATCAATACAGTATTGTTTATTATCATTTAACTTATATCTTTTATACTTATTTAAACATATTACTTCTTCATTATCTTTATCTGATTCATGAAATGCTAACCATCCATAGTACATAATACCCTCATTATCCAAATAAACACTCAATGCTATTGCTTTATTGTTCTTATCAACTATTATTATTCTCCTAAATCTCTTTAATAAATTCAAAATAATTCTACAAAAATATTTCAAATGTAATTTACGTATTATTTTTTTTAGAATATTTTTAAAATCCATTTTAGCTATAATTTTCTTTAATATCCTACTCATATAATAATTTCTATTAACTCTATTTTTTAATTCATCTAATATATTGGCATATACAGTTGTATGAATACCTAATATTTTTAAAACAATACTTGTAAAACTAGAATGTATTAACTTACAAATAAGAATTGGTATTACTATTGAAATAATGAATAGGCATGTTTCTGTATTTAAAGTTAAAATCTCTTTAAATTTAAACTTATTTATTATATATACATAAATAGAATTCAAGATTGGTAATAAATTTATATATATATAACTTACTATAATAGACTTTACAATAGTATTACTGCTATCTTTTAAACTCTTTCCTCTGATGAAATAAAACAACCATATAGTAATAAATCCTGGATATAGATACTCAAAATTACCTTTTAAAAACTTTAAAACTTCTTCCATTTACTTAATGTACCTCCACATATTAAGCTTTAATTGGTGGTAATATATCTCCAGGATCTGATTCTGTCAGCTTTAAAATAGCCCTATTATTTCCAACTGAATTCTTATGTACTAACTTATTTGATTTTTTACCAACTAATTTTTCAGACATTTTTATTTGAAATTCAATATTATTTGCATAAGCACTAGATAAGTATGGTTTCAATGAAGGTGTCAACACTTGTCCAATTTCTTTATTGTTTGCTTTATAAATTTGTTTTGATATTCTTTCTGCTAATTTATTATCAACAAGTTTTCTTTTGCTTTTTTTGCCCTTAATTCGTTTATTTAATGCCTTCTCATTAAATTTTATATATCCCTTATAAATCCTTTTTTCAAATACTACTTCAATAAATATTCTATCTTCTTCTCTCTTCAAAATTTTTATTTTTAATTCATCTCGTGACATAATATCCCCCCTTGATTATATTATATATAATATAACAAAATTCAATTTTTTTCTATATTTTATAATATATTGATTTAAAATATATAATTATTACTTAGCCTTTAAATCTTTAAATTACACTTTTTAATAAAATAATATTAAAAGAAATGATTCTGCTAAAAATGCACACCTCCTAGCGAAAACTCTAGTAAAAGGTGTGCACAAATACTCAAAATATAACAAAGTGGCTGAAATATGCCACTAAAAATTTATTCATAAAAAGCAAATACAATGGCCAAACCTTGATATTTCAAGGTTTGACCATTGTATCATTACTTTAGTTCTTATTTGGTGGAGGCGACGGGTGTCGAACCCGTGTCCGAAAGCAGACCAGCTTGACTTTCTACGAGCGTAGCCTTTATATTAAAATTCGCTCCTTAGTACGCCTAAAGGCAGGCAACTAATTCACTAGCTTCATAAATACCCCTCTAACTCAAAGCTTTGTTAGACTTCGTTTCCCACTTTATGACACCCGCTACCCAAATCGTAGGCAATCTGGACGGATGAGTAGCTTAAATTAAGCTGCTAATGCAAAATTGTCTTCTGCGTTTATATTTAGTGCATACTTTATTATCGAGGAACCATGCTTCCCTCGGCCCGCTTATCAAACCCACCTTACCCCCGTCGAAGCCAAAACGCCCCCATGTCAGTAAGGAGATCTTTCAAAACAAATCTAATATTAAGTTTTAAATTCTCCAGTACCTCATTATATAACAACTAAATGTTACTGTCAATTTTAATTACAAGAAAATTTGCATGTATTATTTTACAGTAAAATGCAAACAATATAATTATTATTGCTTGAAAGGAGTATTATGCTATGACATTATGGATTAAAGACTTAATTTACTTTTACAAAAGGAATCATACTATATTAAAAATCATTGTCTCACTTATTATTTTATTGTTTTTAATAATAAATGCCTTATATTCATTAAGTGCATCCTATGAAATTAATAACAATTCCAGTTTTAACAGTTATTTTATTACAAAAAATCCAAAGAAATTTTGTATTCACTAGACAAACACATTAATATGCTGTACACTATATTTATAAGGAAAATTTTTTAAAAACGCCCAACAATTTTTTTATATACATTTTTACATTTCCACCCAAGAAATGATAAAAAGAAAAGAGCTTCATTAGATTAAATCTAATGAAGCTTCTTTTTTTCATTCTTTAGGCTCTGTTTCTTTCCTTAATTGCTCTATCCATATCTCTTTTATGTGCCTTTTCCAATAATGAATCTCTTTTATCATAATTTTTCTTACCTTTACATACTCCAAGAGCAACTTTTACTTTGCCGTTTTTTAAGTATAAAGATAAAGGTATTAATGCATATCCATCCCTTTGGACTAACCCCATAAGTCTAAATATTTCACTTTTATGAAGAAGTAATTTTCTTTGTCTTAAAGGATCTACGTTAAAAATATTTCCTTGTTCATAAGGACTTATATGCATATTTCTTATAATAACTTCACCATTACTTATATCTCCATAGCAATCTTTTAAATTACATTTTCCCATTCTTATAGACTTAACTTCTGTTCCAACTAAAGCTATTCCAGCTTCTATAGTCTCTTCTATAAAATAATCATGTCTTGCTTTTCTATTTTCAGCTAAAGAATTACTGTTTTTCTTTCTTACCAATTTTCTCACCCACTTTACTTTAGGCTTTTTTATTACTATCTTTTATTATAATTGATTTTCCTCATCTTCTTCAATGTCTTTTTTAAGACTTTCTTTAACTTCTGGAATTTTTTCTATTATTTCCTTTGAGGGCTTTATTCCTTCTTTATCCTCTTCCCCTTCAATTATATCGAAGAATATTTCTCTATTTGGAATGTCAACTCTGCTACAACTTACCTTTACTGTATCTCCAAGCTTATATTTTTTCTTTGTTCTTTCTCCAATTAAACATAAATGTACTTCATCATATATATAATAGTCATCATCTAAGGCAGTAATATGAACTAAGCCTTCTATAGTATTAGATAATTCTACAAAGAATCCAAAGGATGTAACTGATGATATTATTCCTGTAAATTCTTCGCCAATTCTATCTAACATATATTCAGCCTTTTTAAGATCATCTACTTCTCTTTCTGCTTCTTGGGCCACTCTTTCAGTTTCTGATGATTGCTTTGCAGCATAATCAACTAAGTTAGTAAGCTTTTTAACTCTTGTATCATCTATTTTACCATTAATATGTTCTTTTATTATTCTATGAATTTGAAGATCTGGGTATCTTCTTATAGGTGAAGTAAAGTGACAATAATATTTAGCTGCTAAGCCAAAATGTCCTACACATTCTGGAGAATATCTTGCTTGCATCATACTTCTAAGAAGTAAGGTGCTTACAACTATTTCTTCTTTTTTACCTTTAAATTCTTCTAAGGTTCCTTGAAGATCTTTAGGTCTTATTTCACCATTCCATTTTACAAAATATCCTAGATTATATACAAATTCTTTGAATTTTTCAAGCTTTTCTTCATCTGGATTTTCATGAATTCTATATACAAATGGAACATTTAAAAAGAACATGTGCTCAGCTATTGTTTCATTACATACAAGCATAAATTCTTCTATTATTCTATTAGCAATTTCTCTTTCATAAGGCTTTATGTCTATTGGTTTTCCAAATTCATTAAGAATTATTTTTGATTCTTCAAAATCAAAGTCTATTGCCCCTCTTTTCATTCTCTTTTTATTTAATATGTTACAAAGTTCTTCCATGTTTTTAAAGTCTTCCACTAAGTAATCATATTTTTTTATAAGTTCTTCATCTTTGTCTTTAAGGATTTTTGTTACATCAGTATAGGTCATTCTTTCATTTGTTTTTATAACTGATTCACATATTTCATGATCTACTACTTTACCATTTTTGTCTATTATCATAAAACAAGTTAATGCAAGTCTATTTACCTGAGGATTTAATGAACATATACCATTTGATAGCTTTTTAGGAAGCATTGGTATTACTCTATCTATTAAGTATACAGATGTTCCTCTTTTTAAAGCTTCTTTATCTAATGGATTCTTCTCTCTAACATAGTGAGATACATCAGCAATATGAACTCCTAATTTAAATTTCCCATCTGGTAATTTTTCTATGGATACGGCATCATCTAAGTCCTTGGCATCCTCACCATCAATTGTTACCATTCTTATATCTCTTAAGTCTCTTCTATTTTTAATTTCTCCTTCATCAACCTCATCAGGTATTGATTCTATAAAGTTTTGAACCTTTGGTGGAAATTCTTCTGGTAAACCAAATTTTTTGATTATTGTAAGAATATCTAGGCCTTTATCACCTTTTTTACCTAGTACTTCTACTATAACACCTTCTGGACTTCTTCTTTTTTCTGGCCATGTTGTAATTTCTACCATTACTACATCACCAGTTTCAGCTCCATTTTTGTCCTTTTTAGCTACAAATATATCTTGGAATATTTTTGTGTCTTCAGCTACTACAAATCCAAAGTTTTTGCTATCTTCATATACTCCAACAAGTCTTTTATTAACTCTTTCAATTACTTGAACAACTTCACCTTCACGTTTCTTTCCTTTTAGATCTTCCCTTGTTATTTGTACTTGTATTCTATCTCCATTTAAAGCACCATTAATACATGAACTTGGTATAAAAACATCCTTTTCTCCTTCTTTATCTGGTATAAGGAACCCATACCCTTTTGAATGAGCTTGTAATTTTCCTGTTATTAATCCTATTCTTTCAGGAAGAGCATATTTTTCTCTTTTTGTTCTTACAATAAGTCCTTCCTTTTCCATTGTTTTTAAAGCCTTTTTAAAAGGTTTATATTCATCATGATCTATATTAAACACCATTGCCAATTCTTGAATATCCATTGGCCTATAAGCTTCTTCTCTCATAAAATCTAATAATGTATGTTTTAATCCCATTTTTTCGCCTCCTTATAATATATACTAATATATTATTACCTATTTAATCCTTTTGTACTCATTATCATTTTATCATACTTGGTCAATTAATGGTAAAAAAGAAGCCCTAAGGCTTCTTCTGTAATGTTTTTCTATTTAAGTAAATCTAATAATATTCCACCGTATTTTACTATAACAGGTGCACATACTAAAGATACTATTGTCATAAGCTTAATTAATATATTCATAGCTGGCCCTGAAGTATCTTTAAATGGATCTCCTACAGTATCTCCAACTACTCCTGCTTTGTGAGCATAGCTTCCTTTACCGCCATGAGCCCCACCTTCTATATATTTTTTAGCATTATCCCAGGCACCACCAGCATTTGCCATCATTATTGCCATTAATACTCCTGTTGCAACACCTCCACCAATTAAGCCACCTAAAGCTTCAGTTCCAAGAAGCATTCCAACTAATAATGGTATAACAATAGCTAATATTCCTGGTAAAATCATTTCTCTTAGTGCTGCTGCAGTAGAAATTTCTACGCATCTTGAATAATCAGGTTCATCTTTTCCTTCAAGTATGCCCTTCTTCTCTTTAAATTGTCGTCTTACTTCTTCAACCATTTGTGTTGCTGCCTTACCAACAGATGACATTGTTAATGCTGCAAATAAGAATGGTAACATTGCTCCTATAAGTACACCAACTAATGTTAATGGATTAAGTAAGTCAATAGTTTCTAAATTTACTGCTTGTGCATATGATGCAAATAGTGCTAAAGCTGTTAAAGCTGCTGATCCTATTGCAAATCCTTTTCCCATAGCAGCTGTTGTATTTCCAACTGAGTCTAATTTATCTGTAACTTCACGTACCTTTGGATCTAATGCACTCATTTCTGCTATACCACCAGCATTATCTGCTATTGGTCCATAAGCATCTACTGCTACTGTTGTTGCTGTTGTAGATAGCATTCCAACTGCTGATAAGGCTATTCCATATAAACCTGTTGCAGCATCACTAAATCCTCCAACACTAAAGAAAGCAACTATTATTCCAACTACTATTAATAGTATTGGAATTACTGTAGATTTCATACCAACTGATAATCCTGAAATAATATTTGTAGCAGGACCTGTTTCCGATTCATCTGCAATTAGTTTAACGTATTTGTAATCAGCTGAAGTATAGATTTCTGTAACCTTTCCTATTACAACACCTACAATTAATCCTGCAATTACAGGTATAAATAGCTTTAAGCTATCAAACATTGCATAACATACTAAGGCTCCAAAAATAATTACTAAAATACTAGCAATTGATGTTCCTAAATTTAATGCTTTTTGAGGCTTTTCTGTTTTTGATAATTTAACAAATATTACTCCAATAATTGATGAAAGTATTCCAACAGATGATAATATTAATGGATAAATTGCTCCATCTTGTGCTGAAATACTAGGAAGCACTGCACCTAAGGTTATTGCTGAAATTATTGATCCTACATAAGATTCAAATAAGTCAGCTCCCATACCTGCTACATCTCCAACATTATCTCCAACATTATCTGCAATTACTGCTGGGTTTCTTGGGTCATCCTCTGGTATACCAGCTTCCACTTTACCAACTAAGTCTGCACCAACATCAGCAGCCTTTGTATATATTCCTCCACCAACTCTTGCAAATAATGCTATAGATGAAGCTCCAAGACCAAAGCCTGTTATGTATTCAGTATTTAAATCATAAAACACTCCAAATAGTCCAAGTCCTAATAATCCTAAGCCAACTACGCAAAGTCCCATTACAGTTCCGCCTGAAAATGCTATTGATAATGCCCCTTTTATTCCATCTTTTGCTGCTTCAGCAGTTCTTACATTTGCTTTAACTGCTATTCTCATTCCTATATACCCTGCAATTATTGAAAACAAGGCACCAAATAAAAATGCTATTGCAGTTTTAATGTTTAAAAATATAGCAAGAGCTATAAAGACTACTACAATGAACACTGATAAATATACGTATTCTTTCTTTAAAAATGCCATTGCCCCCTCTTCAATATGTTTTGATATTTCCTGCATCTTCTCATTCCCTGCACTTTTTTTTACAACTCCAAGTGCAATGAAAACCATTACTATTAAGGCTAAAAATCCACATGCTATAGGCATATATAACCATTCCATAATCCCATCCCCTTCTATTTATTAATAAAAAACCCTATATTATAATAATATTATATAAATGTTAAATTATTAAAGATAATTAGTTAAAAAAAAATAAACAGCTAATAAATTAGCTGTTTATTTTAAATCTAATTATAATAGATTTAATGCAAGAGTATTAATTGCAAATAAAATCATTGCTATTACTGTTACTCTTATTAATGCTGCTTCCTTAGTTCTTGTTTTGTTTTTTGAATAAAATGTATCATTATTGCTTCCTTGAACCAATCCACTTAAAGCATCTGATTTACTAGGTTGCATTAATATAGATACAATTACTGTTAACCCTAAAATTAACTCTACAACAAATAATGCAGTTTTCACGGTTACACCTCCACCGAAATATGACTTACTCATACAAATGTAATTTTATCATATCACAGACTGTATATATTTTCAAGCAATTATATTCAAAATTAAACAAAAAGTGCCTCAAATTATGAGACACTTTTTTTATTACTTAATATTGAAAAATGCTTTCTTTCCTCTATATTCAGCAATTTCTTCAAGTTCTTCTTGAATTCTCATTAACTGATTGTACTTAGCAACTCTTTCACTTCTTGCTGGTGCTCCAGTTTTTATTTGTCCTGCATTAGTTGCCACTACTAAATCAGCAATAGTTGTATCTTCAGTTTCTCCTGATCTATGAGATACTACTGCAGTATAACCTGCTCTATTTGCCATTTCAATTGCATTTAAAGTTTCTGTTAATGTTCCAATTTGGTTTAACTTAATAAGAATTGAATTTGCTACTCCAAGATCAATTCCTTTTTCTAATCTCTTTGTATTTGTTACAAATAAGTCATCTCCAACTAATTGAACCTTCTTACCTAATCTTTCAGTAAGTAGCTTCCATCCATCCCAATCTTCTTCTGCCATACCATCTTCAATTGAGATAATTGGATATTTATTAACCCATGTTTCTAAGAAATCAACCATTTCAGCTGAAGATAATGTTTTTCCTTCATGTTCTAAAACATATTTTCCATCTTTATAATATTCAGAAGATGCTGCATCAATTGCAATGAACATATCTTCTCCTGCTTTATATCCTGCCTTAGTTATAGCTTCAATAATTACTTCAATTGCTTCTTCATTAGACTTAAGGTCTGGTGCAAATCCACCTTCATCTCCAATAGCAGTTGAATATCCTTTTTCATGTAATGTTTTCTTTAAAGTATGATATACTTCAGCACACATTTTCATTGCCTTATCGAAGGATTCTGCTCCAGCTGGCATAACCATGAATTCTTGTAAATCTACTGAATTATCAGCATGTGATCCACCATTTATAATGTTCATCATTGGAACTGGAAGAACCTTTGCATTAACACCACCAATGTATTTGTATAATGGCATTTCTAAGCTATTAGCTGCTGCTTTTGCACAAGCTAATGATACACCAAGTATTGCATTTGCTCCTAATTTTCCTTTGTTATCAGTTCCATCAAGATCTATTAATATTTTATCAATTAATGGTTGATCAAAAACATTAACACCTATAAGTTCTTCTGCAATATCATTGTTAACATTATCTACTGCTTTTAATACACTTTTTCCTAAGTAATTATCTTTATCTCCATCTCTTAATTCAACTGCTTCATACATTCCAGTTGATGCTCCTGAAGGTACTGCTGCTCTTCCTACTGATCCATCCTCAAGGTATACTTCTACTTCAACTGTTGGGAAACATCTTGAATCTAGAATTTGTCTTCCTACAACGTCAATAATTTCTACATAACTTTTCATATTATTCCTCCTATTTTATCTAACTTATTGTATTTTAAACAAATATATTATTTGCAACAAGTCGTTTATATATTCAATTTCTTTATATTATTATACCACAATTATTATCAATTAGAAATATTTATTATTTATTATTTATTTTGTTAAGTAGTTTTTAAAGGACTGTTGTTAAGCAGTGGAGATAAAAAGGCAATATCGTTTGCGAAAATAAACATCTTGATAAATTTTAGTATTTCTTATTAAAAAAATTAATTTGGCATTGAGTATGTTGCGTGTTTAACTCATGCGAGTTTGCAACATTTAGCCAAATTAATTTTTTTAAGGTTAGAAATACTTAATGAAATCAAGTCCGTTTATGATAACAAATAATATTGCCTTTTATTTCTTATTTCTGTTTTGCAACAGCCCCTTTTTAGAATCAATATGTTTTTTACTTTCTTTTTCCCAATATTTATAAAAGTTTTCTTCCCATTCATTAGCTTTCTTTATATTAATCTCCTTCATATAGAATAAGAAATCATCTAAAACCCCTAGCTTTAACAGCCCTTTCATTAAATGTCTAGGAAAATTAACTTTTCTTTTAAAATATTTTTTAGGATCAATAAGCATTAAATCATAATTTTCTCCTATATATATATCTTTACATCTTGAATCTATTTTTGTAAAATGTAACCTTTTAAATTCTTTTGTCATTCTATATATGTTATTAGTAATAGTTTTATTAATACCATATTTCTTTATGTACTTATCAAGTTGAGTTCCTTCAACCATTTCACGAACAATATACATTTTCCCCTTTTCATAAAGCTTTGGGAAATATTTGGAATCTCCAGCTTTTGAAAGGATATATGCTTCATCATACCATACTTTTTCATCAAAAAATAATTTAATAACTCTTCTTTTAGGAAGTTTATATACCACTCCATTATTTCCTTGTCCTAAAAATACTGCACTTCTAAAAAGTTTCTCTGTATTTTCGTCAAGATTTGCTGAATAACAATGATATTTCTTCATTATATCCATCCCATAATTGTTTTACTATATTATATGAAATGATTCTTAATTTAGTACTCTTCTTGCTCTTGTTACTAAATTCCAAGGTACTGATACAATTCTAACATCTGCATTTTTATTTGGTGCTTCTATCCACTGTCCATTACCAATATACATTCCCACATGGTTTAAATTAGAATAGAATAATAAATCTCCTGGCTGAACTTGGCTTATTGGCACCTCTACTCCATTTAAAATCTGATCCCAAGTACTTCTACCTATACGTACTCCAGCTTGTGCAAATCCCCATTGCATTAATCCTGAGCAATCAAAAGCCCTATATCCTTTGTCTGCATAAGCTCTTGCTCTTGTATAAGCACCATTAGCAGCTTGTGTTGGATATATTCCTGAAAGCTTATTTAATAATGCTGTAGTTAAGTATTCACCTGATCCACCCCAAACATATGGTGTACCAAGATGTGCTTTCATAGCATTAAGAATTATACTATATGTATTACCGGTACTTGGCTTGGTACCTTCTATTGATGAATCAACTATTTGAATATATTCATCACTAACATAACCAACTTGCCCACGGAAATTAATTTTATACCAATCACTTGTCTTACCTGTAATCTCAACTATATCTCCACATAGTAAATATCCTAACACTTCTGAAGATGTATTTGGTTCTTTCCTTACTCTTAAATTTGAGGAAACATTAATTACCTTTCCTTTTTGATTTGAAACATTTGTTTCTCCACCAGTACTTGGTGTTTCTGGTGTACTTGGTGTTGTGCTTGTATCTCCACTTACCTGTATATATTCTTTAGCTACGTATCCTGTTGTTCCATTATAGCTTATTGCATACCAGTTGCCACTTTCTCCTGTTATTGTTACTGTATTTCCATTATATAAATATCCTATTACTGAATAGTTTGTCCCTGCTCCTG
>JAAYPK010000037.1 GCA_012519845.1 Clostridiales bacterium | reverse complement strand
GAGGTTCTATTTTATATGCAATCTACTATATGTTGATAATTCTTATAGGTAGCATATTTATATTTACATTTAGAAAAAACATAGTCGAAAGATAGATATATTAGTATAGCGTTTTTATGAATTTCAAATGAATGGATTAAAATATTCATCATCATATATTTATTAATTCTTAGAAGAAGAATGGACAAGGGATTTAGAAAAATAAAACAAGATGCAAGTAATTATGACAAGATAGTTATAGATGTTTTAAATAATCAAGGTGGATTTATAAAGCATTTTGATAATTTAATATTTGCCAATTTAGATTTATGAAAATATGCTGGTAAATAGAAAATGTTTACAATTTGAATGTAAAATGTTATAATATAACTAAGAAAATAATTAAATATAGGGAGTGATAGATATGTTAAATTATGAAAGATTAATGTTTTTAGCTATTAATTCTATTTTGATAATTTATATGGTCTTTAACTCATTTAATTATTTAAATATTTCCGTTGGAATATTATTTGTAATAGTAATTTTTAATTTTACTTCATTAATTTATAAAGTAATTAAAATCATCAAAAGTAAAAAATTAATTAATTAGAATAGATTAACTTTTATTAGAATAAGAAAAAGCTAGGATTTCCTAGCTTTTTCTTGTTTATCACAGAATAAAAGTATTTAGAGAAAAAGTCGAGAAATTATTTAGTAAATTGCTATAATTAATAATATATACCAATATACATGGAGGATAAAAATGAATTATTACGAAAGAATTCAGTTATCTATAGATTTTATAGAAAGAAATATATTAGAGGACATAAAAGTAGAAGATGTAGCAAAAGAGGCATATATGTCAGTTTCTAATTTTCATAGAATGTTTTTTGCAATAACTGGATATAAGGTTATGGAGTATATAAGATGTAGAAGAATTAGTTTAGCTGCAAAAGATATAGAAATAGGAAGGGAAAGAATATTGGATATAGCAATAAAATATTCTTATGATACTTCAGATTCCTTTTCAAGAGCATTTAAAAGTGTTACTGGAATTTTGCCAAGTAAATATGTTAGAAGTAAAGTAAAATATGAGTTTGAGAAAATTAATATTTTAGACAAGTATTTTAATCTAGATTGTAAGGAAGATTTAGATAAATATCCAGATATCAAAATTTTGAAAAATCTTGAACCAATGAGAGTAGCTTTCTACTGCTATTATGGAAAGAATCCAGAGGATGGAGCTTTTAAAATTATTGGTCAATGGATAAAAAGAAATAATATAGATATTAATTGTGGAAATTACAGAATTTTTGGCTATAATGCTGAGGATTCAGATCCATCTTGTGAAGAATATGGCTATGAGGTTTGTATTACTATACCAAAAGACTATATTGTTAAGGATAATAAAATAAAAACAAAATACTTAGATGGAGGTTTATACGTTGTTACAGCAGTAAATAAACAAGGAGAATTAGGTGAGGAAATATTTAAAGCTTGGCAGAGGTTTCAAAAATGGTTAGAAGTAAGTAAATACGAATATGGAAATAGGCAATGGTTGGAAGAACATTTAGGATTTAATAAAGAAAATGAACATATTGGCGGTGTTGATTTATATATGCCCATTACTTTAAAAAAGGGAGTGTAAAATAATGAATGAATATAATGAATTAAAATTTGAGATTATCAAAGAAAGTGATATTGAAAATCTAACAAGAATTATGGAAAGAGCCTTTGATGAAGATACGAGAATACATCTAAATGAACCAAAAGGGGGGCCAGAAGGCTATGATAATGGAGATTTTTTACGTAAATTCGCATTAAATGAAGATTCTACTGCTTATAAAATATATTATAAAGAAGAATTAATAGGGGGAATAATTTTATGGATTAATAAAGAAACTAATATTAACTTTTTAGGGAATATTTTTATTGATCCAAACTATGAAAATAAGGGGATTGGCAAACTTGTATGGCAATTTGTTGAAAGTAAGTATCCTAATACAGTAAAATGGTGCAGTGAAACTCCAGGGTTTTCTAGAAGAAACCATAATTTTTATGTTAATAAATGCGGATTTCATATTGTAAAAATAGAAAATCCTAAGGATAGGTATGAATGTAGTTATATATTAGAGAAATGCTATTAAAGTTAGTATAGATAAATAATATACTATTGTGGTAAAATTTACTATAGGAAAATAATTTGGAGGTTACTTATGGCAACATGGAATCCTTGGAAGGGCTGTCATAGAAAAAGCGAGGGCTGTGAAAATTGCTATATTTTTAGGGCAAATGATAGAAAGAAAATAGATACTAATAATATTTTTAAAACTGATGAGTTTAATAAGCCAATTGAAAAAGACAAGAAAGGAAATTATAAAATAAAAAGTGGTAATATGGTTTTCTTATGCTTTAATGCTGATTTTCTTGTGGAAGAGGCAGACCACTGGAGAGGTGAAGTTTATGATATTATTAGAGAAAGAAAAGATTTAAATTTCATGTTTCTTACTAAAAGAATTGAAAGATTTTTAAACGTTTTACCTAATGATTTTAAAGACAATTTTGATAATCTTATAGTAGGGTGTACCATAGAAAATCAAAAAAGAGCAGATGAGCGATTGAAAATATTTAAAGAACTTCCTATAAAACATAAAATAATTACTATTCAACCAATGTTAGAAGCTATTGATATTTCTAAATATTTAGATGGAAATATTGAATTAGTTGTAGTAGGAGGAGAATCAGGGAAAAATGTTAGACCTTTAAACTATGATTGGGTATTAGACATTAGAAATCAATGTATGAAGGCTAATGTATCTTTTGAATTTAGACAAGTTGGATCTAATTTTATAAAAGATGGTAAAACATACAATATTCAAAGACAGTATCTTTGTGCACAAGCTAGGAAGGCTGGAATAAACTTTAAAGGAGGAAGAACAAATGAGGAATAATTCAATAAGATTAAGGCCATATAAGCCATGTGATGGGAAAGAGGTTGTTAAATGGATTAGTGATGAGTTTGCATATAGACAGTGGTGTGCAGATATATTGCCAAGTTTTCCTCTTTCTGAAGAGCAGCTTAATAAACATTATGATAAATTTAAAAACGCAGATAATTATTGGCCAATGACTGCCTTTAATGATAATGGGGTAATAGGACATTTCATAATGAGATTTACTGATACCTTGAAAAGAACAGTAAGACTTGGCTTTGTAATAGTGGATAAATCATTACGTGGCCAAGGTTATGGAAAAGAAATGTTAAAACTTGCTATTGATTTTTCTTTTAATATATTAAAGGTAGATAAAATTACATTAGGTGTTTTTGAAAATAATACTCCAGCATTCTATTGTTACAAATCTGTTGGCTTTAAGGAAATAAAAGAGGATAAAGAGGAATTCTATAGCATAATGGGAGAAAAGTGGAAGTGTATAGAGATGGAAATTGTAAGGAAAATATAATATTCACACTTGAAGTATAGGATTATATAAGAAGAATAAATTAAGGAGAAGTAAAATGAGAAATATAGAAGAAACTGTAGGCAATTTAATTGATAAACAAAATGTAGCATTTATTAGCTCAATAGATGACGAAGGATATCCTAATACTAAAGCAATGTTACCACCAAGAAAGAGAGAAGGAATAAAAGTATTTTATTTTTCTACTAATACCTCATCAATGAGAGTTTCGCAATTTCGTAAAAATCCTAAAGCATCATTGTATTTTTGTGATAGAAGATTCTTTAGAGGGGTTATGTTAAAGGGGATTGTTGAAGTTTTAGAAGATAAGGCTAACAAAGAAATGATTTGGCAAGAAGGAGATACTATGTATTATCCAAAGGGAGTAACTGATCCAGATTACTGTGTACTTAGAATTACTATTTCTTCTGGAAGATTTTATAGTAATTTTAAAAGTGAAAACTTTGAAGTATAAATATTTGAGATGATGAAAGGAAGAGTTTATGGTTAGAAAGAAGAAGAGTTCAATTTGTGAATTATCTTCTGAAGAGAAAAAAAGGTTAATTCAAGAGATACAGACCTTTTACTATGATTCTAGAGGAGAAGAAATTGGAGTAATTGGTAGTGAAGAGGTTTTAGAATTTTTTATAGAAAATTTAGGGAATACTATATATAATAAGGCTTTAGATGATGCAGCAAAATGGTATAATGGAATGCAAGAAAGTATTCAAGCTGACTATTATTCCTTATATAAAGAATAAAAAAATGCAACGAAAAATTTACAAATATATATATTATGTAATAATTGACAATAATAATAATCTGATATATTATTTAAAATATAAAGCTATGAAGAGAAGAGTAATTGTGTAGGAATATGCAGAGAGTTTCCGTTTGGTGTAAGGAGATTATGATAACACAACGAAGCAAGTCTTGGAGCTGCATAGAGGAACTTTATAAATATATAAAGGGATGCTATGACGTTAGTTCACGTTACAGAACAAAAGTATGATTTACTTTTAATAGTGATGGTGTACTTAAAAAGCTTAAAATGGTGACATTTTAAGGAAAAAGGGTGGTATCGCGAAAAAGAATTTTCGCCCCTGTAGAAAAACAATCTACAGGGGCTTATTTTTGCTCCTGTAAGAAGAGGAGCAAAAAGATGATAAATAAAAGATTAGAAAAAAATGAAAGACCAGTATTCCCTAAAAAAGCTGTTATAACTGCAGGAATGCCATATGGAAATAAAAATCTTCATTTTGGCCATGTAGGAGGAATGTTTGTACATGCGGATATTTTTGCTAGATTTTTAAGAGATAGAATAGGTAAAGAAAATGTAATTTTTGTATCAGGGACAGATTGTTATGGATCACCCATTCTTGAAAGTTATAGAAAGCTAAAAGAAGGTGGATATACAGGGACAATTTCAGAATATGTTATGGCAAATCATCTTAGCCAAAAGAAAACATTAGAAAATTATAATATTAGTTTAAATTTATTTGGAGCTTCTGCCTTAGGAAGAAGTGGGGAAATTCATAATAAGGTATCAGCAGAAATATTTAATACTTTATATAAAAATGGATATATAAAGAAAATGTCTACTTTACAATTTTACGATGAGGAAAAGAAAACCTATCTTAATGGAAGACAAGTGATAGGTAAATGTCCAATAGAAGGTTGTAATTCCGAGAAAGCTTATGCAGAAGAATGTTCTTTAGGTCACCAATATATGCCATCAGAACTTATTAATCCTGTTAGTACTGTTTCTTGGAAAAAGCCATCTTTAAAATCTGTTGATAACTGGTATTTTACCTTAGAGGATTCAATGGATATTATGATTGAATTAAATGAATATTTAAAAAAATATACAAATAGAAGAAAATATGAACTAAAAGCCATTGATGAATTTTTAAAGAAACCTTATATTCATGTGCCAAGAAAGTATGTAGATGATTTTAATAGATTAGATAGAGAGCTTCCCAAACATAGTACAATTAATGAGGAAAGTAAATCTTCAATTACTTTTATTTTTGATAAATTAGAAGATAGAGATGTAGCAAAAGAAACATTAGATAGATTGAATATTCATTTCACTAGTGGAAAAACTTTAGTACCTTTTAGATTATCTGGAAACATATCTTGGGGAGTGAAAGTACCAGATAAAGAAGATTTAAATGATTTAACTTTTTGGGTATGGCCTGAATCTTTATGGGCACCAATTTCTTTTACAAAAACATATTTAGAATCTATAGGTGAAAATCCTGAAAACTGGCATGAATGGTTTGAAGATAAAGAGTCAATGGTATATCAATTTATAGGTGAAGATAACATATACTTTTATTCTATTGCTGAAATGGCAATGTTTATTGGATTAAAAATACCTAAAAATGAAAAAGTTAATGTTGAAAGAATAAAACTGCCTCATATTATTCCTAATAAACATGTTTTGTTTATGGATAAAAAAGCAAGTAGTAGTTCTGAGGTTAAGCCACCAATGGCTGATGAATTATTAAAATATTATTCTAAAGATCAACTTAGAATGCATTTTATGAGTCTTGGTTTATCTTCTAAAAGCGTTGGCTTTAAGCCACAAGTATATATGCCTGAAGATGAAAAGGTAGGTTCTGATCCTGTATTAAAGGAAGGTAATTTATTAACAAATGTTTTTAATAGGATCATTCGTTCTTGTTTTTATACTTTACAAAGCTTAAATGAAAGAATTCCAGAAAGTGAAGTAAGTAAATCAATTGTAGAATTAAGTAATAAAGTCATTTTAGAATATGAAAGGCATATGTATAATCAAGATTTTCATAGAATAGCTTATGTTCTTGATGATTATATACGAGAGCTAAATAAGCATTGGACAAAGAACATTAGAATAGCTGAAAAGGAAAATAATATTGAATTAAAGAAGAATGTATTAGCTGATTGTTTTTATGGCTCAAAGGTTGCAGCTATATTAGTGCATCCAATAGCACCAGAAGGCTGTGAAATGTTTAGGGAATATATAAATATAGGTGAAGAATTATGGGATTGGAATAATATATTACAGCCATTAACATTTTATTTTAAAGATATAAAAAATCATAAATTTAAGTTCTTAGAGCCTAAAGTTGATTTTTTCAAAAAACCAGATTTTCAATATTAATAAAAGGGGGATTTAATAAATGAAAGGTCTTTTAATTGTAGATATGCAGGAATTTTATATTGGAGAAAATAGAAATAGCTTTTTTAAGTATGAAGCTAAAAAGGTAATTAACAGTATAAATAAAATAATTTCATCTTATGATAAGGAAAATGTAATTTATATTGTAAATTTTATGAAGAATAACTTTATTAATAAATTTGCTCCATTTAAGCTTTATGAAGGTGATGAAGAGGGAAGATTAGTTAATGATTTATTAATAGTAAATAACAACATTTTCAAAAAGCATGAAGGAGATGCTTTTACCAATAAAGATTTGGATATTTTTCTAAAAAGTAAAGGTATTGACGAAGTTGAAATAGTAGGAATTGATGGAGGTGGATGTGTTTCTTTAACTGCGTTAGGAGCTATTAGATCAAACTATAGAGTAACTATAAATACAGAAGGTGTAGGAACTATTTTTAAAAATAAAGAAAAAAAATATTATAAAAAAATAGCAGATTTAGGTGGAAAAATTATATAAATCTAAGATTAAAATGCCATTCTTAAGGAGTGGCTTTTTGTATTTCATTATCAATTAAAGTAATGATATAAAATGAGAGTTATTAAAATAATTTGACTTTTACCTAAGGTAATACTTTACAATAATCATATAGTAATTATGCATAATAACTTAATAATGATGAAATGGGGTATTAATTATGGAAAAACTATATACTGCTGGAGAAATTGCAAAACTTTCAAAAGTATCATCAAGGGCTATTAGGTTTTATGATGAAAAAAATTTATTAAAACCAGTAAAATATTCAGAATCAGGGTATAGATATTATAATGAAAAATCATTAGAAAGATTGCAACAAATAATTATGTTAAAATATTTAGGCTTTTCTTTAGAACAAATTTCTGAAATATTAGAAAAGGAAAATAAAAATACTTTAAAAAAATCACTAGAGATGCAAAAGGAAATACTTTTGAAGAAAAAGAAACATATATGTAAGTTAATTGAGGCTGTAGAAGTGGCTGAAAGAAGTGAAGAAAATAATATGTGGGATAATTTGGTTAATATTTTATCATTACTAGCTCAGGAAGAATTAATTTCAAAACAATATGAAACTTCTTGTAATCTTGAAAAAAGAATAAATATTCATAAATATGGCACTTCTAAAATAGAATGGTTTGATTGGGTTTTTGAAAGGATTAATATTAGAGAAGGAATGAAAATACTTGATGTAGGTTGTGGCAATGGAATGTTTTGGTATAATAATGCTTTAAAATTACCTAATAATATAACAATTTATATGACAGATTTTTCTCAAGGGATGATAAATAGTGCTATGAATACACTAAGTAGGTATAAAGATTTGTTTGAAGAAAAAAATATAACTTTTATTTTTAAGCAAATAGATGGCAATGAATTTCAACTAGATGAAAAAGATTTTAGTATTATTATAGCAAATCATATGCTATATCATGTTACTAAAAGACAAGAATTGTTAAGAAAGCTTCATAGCCTTCTAATTGATGAAGGACGCTTTTTTGCTTCAACAATAGGTGAAAAGCATATGGGAGAATTAAATGATTTTGTTAAAGAAATAAATCCAAATATTGAAATACTAATGAATGATATTATTTCTTGTTTTAGCTTAGAAAATGGAGAAGAGCAATTAAAAAAAGTATTTTCTAAGATTAAAAAGGAAAAATATATTTGTGATTTAGTAGTAGACAATCCAAAGTGTATTTATGATTATGTTTATTCTTATCCAGGAAATGCTTCAGAAATATTAGAAAACATGAAAGAAGAGTTTTTATCTGAAATAAATGAAAAAATAAATAAAGAAGGAGCTTTTTATATTCATAAATCAACAGGAATGTTTATGGCAATGAAATAATTAAAAATCTAAGCTAAGTTGTTAACTTAGCTTAGATTGTATTAATTAGTATCTTTGTTTTCTTTTAACTGCAACTACCAAAGATAATGAAGCAATAGATGTTAATAATAAAACAACAACTTTATTATTATCTCCTGTTTTGGTTATTTTAGAATCACCAAGAACTTTTCCATTGCCTTCAATTTCAGAATCACCAAGAACTTCACCGTTGTTTGTATTATCTTCAGCTATTGGTTTATCAGTATCAGTATTGTCAGTGCTATCTGTGTCTTCAGAAGATTCCTTTTCTACTAAGTATACTATTTCTTCTGTAGAAGATTGGACTTCTCCTTTTCCACCATTACCAGCTGTTCCACCTTCACTTGTAACTTCTAATCTAATGATAGTAATAATGATAGTGATTTTTTAAGATTAATAAGATTTTTCATAATCCCCCTCCTTTGTATTCTTATCTATTTTAAATAAAGATTGTAACATTATTATGAAAAAGAGGTAAAATTAAGTTAATAGCAAGTTAAATATAATTACAATAAAAAGTTTAATAATGGATTATAGTAAAAAAGTTTTATATAATAAAATTATTCAAATTAAGAGGATGTGGATATATTGACTTTACAGCAATTGAAATATGTAATAACTGTTGCAGATAGTGGTTCTATGAATGAAGCAGCTAAAAAATTATATATTTCTCAACCAAGTTTATCAAAAGCTATACAAGAGCTAGAAAAAGAAATAGGCATTAGTATTTTTTTTAGAAATAACAAAGGAATCATCATATCTAAAGAAGGGTTAGAATTTTTAGGATATGCAAGACAGGTATTAGAGCAGGCAGCATTATTAGAAGAGAAATATTTAGGAATAAAGCCGCAAAAAATGAAATTTAGTGTATCTACACAACATTATTCTTTTGCTGTAAATGCTTTTGTGGATCTAATTAAGGAATATGGTATAAATGAATATGATTTTTCATTAAGAGAAACAAGAACTTATGAAATTATCGAAGATGTAAAGAATTTAATAAGTGAAATTGGTATTCTATATATTAATGAATTTAATGAAAAAGTAATTAAAAAGCTTATAAATGAAAGCGAATTAGAATTTCATGAGCTTTTTATTGCAAAGCCACATGTTTTTATAGGTTCTGGAAATCCTTTATCAAAGAAAAGTAATGTTACCCTTGAAGATTTAGAAGAGTATCCCTACTTATCCTTTGAACAGGGAGAATATAATTCCTTTTATTTTTCAGAAGAAATTCTTAGTACATTAGAACATAAGAAATCTATCAAGGTAAGTGATAGAGCAACATTATTTAATTTACTTATAGGATTAAATGGATATACTATAAGTACTGGTGTTATTTCTGCAGAATTAAATGGAAAGGATATTTTATCTGTTCCTCTAAAGGTTAATGAATACATAAAAGTTGGATATATATGCCATAAGAATATTACAACTAGTAAATTAGGTGAAGTATATATAGAAAAATTAATAAAAGCAGTTAATAATATACAATAATATTAAGCTTGTTATAGCTAAAAACTATAACAAGCTATATTTTTTTAGTAATTTACTATAAGTTATGTTTTAATTATAATAATCCTAAATTAGTAAATAGGGGGAATTATAATGAAAAAATCAGTTATTGGATTTCCGAGAATTGGGCAATTAAGAGAACTTAAATTTGCTACGGAAAAATATTTTAGAAAAGAAATTAGTAAAAATGAATTAATAAATATTGGTGGCTCAATTAAGGAAGAACAATGGTTATGGCAAAAAGAAAAAGGGATAAACTTTATACCATCTAATGATTTTTCATATTATGATGGATTATTAGATCTTTCTGTACTTTTGAACGTTGTACCAGGAAAATATAGAAATCTTGGATTAAATGAATTAGATACATATTTTGCTATGGCAAGGGGGTATCAAGGGGAAAAAGGTGATGTAAAAGCTCTTCCTATGAAAAAATGGTTTAATACTAATTATCATTATATAGTTCCAGAAATTGATGATGAAACAGAAATAAAATTATCTGGAACAAAACCTTTTGAAGAATATATTCAAGCTAAAAATATAAATATAGAAACTAAATCAGTTATTATTGGTGGTTTTACATTTCTAAAATTAGCAGAATATAAAGGTGAGAAAAAAGCTAAAGATTTTATTCATGACATATCTAAGGCATATATTGAAATATTAAATAAATTTAATAAACTTAATTTAGAATGGATTCAATTTGATGAACCAATTCTTGTTACTGATTTATCAAAAGAAGATATTATTTTATTTGAAGAAATATATAAAGAAGTTTTAAAGCATAAAGGAAATGTAAAAGTACTATTGCAAACATATTTTGGTGATATTAGAGATTGTTATGATAATGTAATTGAACTAGACTTTGATGGAATTGGCTTAGATTTTATAGAAGGTAAAAAATCATTAGATTTACTTGAAAATAAAAGAATACCAGAAAATAAAATTTTATTTGCAGGAGTTATTAACGGTAAAAATATTTGGAAGTGTAATTATGAGAAAACAATAGAATTAATTAAGAAAATCAAAAAAAATACTTCCAATGTTGTAATTAATACCTCTTGTTCCTTGTTACATGTACCATATACCATAGAAAATGAAAACAATATTTCAGAGGATATAATAAAGCATTTTTCATTTGCAAAGGAAAAACTTACAGAAATAAATGAAATAGCATCCTTAATAAATAATAATAATTTTGAAAATGAAGAAGCATATATTAATAATGAAATAATTAATAAAAGTAAATCTATACATGGAGATAATGAAGTTCAAAATAATGTAAATAATCTTAAAGAAGAGGATTTTGAAAGAAAACCTAAAAGAGCTGAAAGAGAGAAAATACAGAAGGAAGTTTTAAATCTTGGAATATTACCTACTACAACAATAGGATCATTTCCTCAAACCATAGAAGTTAAAAGGAATCGTTCAAAATATCGTAATGGAGAAATATCTAAAGGTGATTATGATAAAAAGATATTTGAGTTTATTAAGAATTGTATAGGAAAACAAGAAGAAATTGGTCTTGATGTGTTGGTACATGGAGAATACGAAAGAAATGACATGGTTGAATTTTTTGGAGAAAATTTATCAGGCTTTGTTTTTACTGAAAAAGCATGGGTTCAATCTTATGGAACAAGATGTGTTAAACCACCAATAATATTTAGTGATATTAAAAGAACAAATAGAATTACAGTAGAATATTCAAAATACGCTCAAAGCCTAACAAGAAAACCAGTAAAGGGAATGCTTACAGGACCAGTTACAATATTAAATTGGTCATTTCCAAGAGAAGATATTTCTTTAAAAGAAATGGCTTATCAAATAGGACTTGCTATAAGAGATGAAGTTTTAGATTTAGAGGCAGCAGGAATAAAAATAATTCAAATTGATGAAGCTGCATTAAAAGAAAAGCTTCCTATACGAAAAGCAGACTGGTACAGTGAATATCTTGATTTTGCAATAAAGGCATTTAGATTATGTCATAGTAAGGTTAAAGCTGAAACACAAATTCATACCCATATGTGTTATAGCGAATTTGATGAAATAATAAAGGATATTGATAACATGGATGCAGATGTTATTTCATTTGAAGCCTCACGTTCTAAACTTACTATAATAGATGTTCTTAAAGAAAATAACTTTGAAACAGAAGTTGGACCTGGTGTATATGATATTCATTCACCAAGAATACCATCAGTAGATGAAATAGCAAAGGTGTTAAGAAAAATTTTATTAAAGATTGATAAAAATAAATTATGGGTTAATCCTGACTGTGGACTTAAAACTAGAGGTGAGAAGGAAACTGAAAAAAGCTTAGTTAATTTAGTTAAGGCAGCTAATATAGTAAAGAATGAATTAGGGGGAGATCCACATGAGAATTGAAGATAAATTTAATAATAAAAAACCAGTTATTTCTTTTGAAATATTCCCACCAAAGCGTGATACAACTTTAAAAAGTATAGATGAAACTTTAGAAATTCTAAGCTCATTGAATCCTGATTTTATTAGTGTTACCTTCGGCGCAGGTGGATCTAGTACAAATAATAAAACCATTGAATTAGCAAAAAAAATTAAAAATGAATATAATATTGAACCATTAGTTCATTTAACCTGTTTAAATTATTCTAAAAGTGAAATAACATATATTTTAGATGAATTAAGAAGTAATAATATAAATAATATCCTTGCCCTTAGGGGAGATAGGAATCCTAATATAGAACCTAAGAAAGAATTCCACTATGCTTGTGATTTAGTAGAATATATTAAAGAAAATACAGATTTTTCAGTAAGCGGTGCTTGTTATCCAGAATGTCATTTAGAGTCTAAAAATAGGATTGAAGATATACATTACTTAAAGAATAAAGTAGATAAGGGAGTTTCTATTCTAATTTCACAATTGTTTTTTGATAATAATCTTTTTTATTCATTTTTAGAAAATACTAAATTAGCTGGAATTAATGTACCTATTCAGGCAGGAATTATGCCAGTAATAAATAAGGCACAAATTGAAAGGATGGTATCTTTATGTGGAGCTACTTTACCAGATAAATTCAAATGTATTTTAAATAAATATGAAGATAATAATGAGGCTTTATTTGATGCGGGGATGGCTTATGCAATAAATCAAATAGTGGATTTATTGGCACATAATGTTGATGGAATTCATATATACACTATGAATAATCCAAAAGTAGCAAAAAGAATTTGTGATGGTATTAAGAATTTAATAATTTGACAAAATAATCAAAAATATTGAATTAAAAAGAAAATTATGTTAATATAATAAAAAATAATTACTGTTATACCGTTAAGTGAGGATAGTAAATTAAGATAGAATTATTTCAGAGAAATGCTAATATGGTGAGAAGCATGTAATTCACTTTTTTGAATGGGCTCATAAGGTCGAACTGAAAAGAAATTAGTAGGGGAGACGGAGTAGAGACTCCGTTATAAAGTAATAGCATATATGTGCTAATTGAGTGGGCTATTTGCCAAACCAGGTGGTACCGCAGGAGAATGTAAACTCTTGTCCTAGATTATTTTAGGATAAGAGTTTTTTTATATTGGGGGGATTATTATGAAAAGTATAAAATCACATTCATTAGCTTTAGGAATAGCATTTGTTGGATTTACAACACAATTTGGTGGTGGATTTGCATCAGGTGCACAGATATATCAATATTTTATCAATTATGGGATATGGGGTATTGTTATGCCAATTGTGGCACAATTTTTATTATCTTTATTTTATTGGTATGGAATGAAATATGCATTTCGTTATAAAAAATATGATTATAGAAGCTTTTCCAATAGTTTTTATGGAAAAACCAAAGTCATTTTTTCAAATCTATATGAAATTGAATACTTTATTATGGTTTGCATGGCACCAGCAGTTGCCTTTGCTACAGGGGGAGCAACTTTAAGTGCTTTGCTTAATATTCCATATATAATTTGTACTATTATAATAGGTATATTTATTTTGCTTATAACACTTTGGGGTTCAGATATAGTTAGAAAATGTTCCTCCTTCTTATCAGTTATTATTATAGTTGGTTTGTTTGTTGTCTTAATACCCAATATAATATGTCAATTTGATGTAATAACAGATTCAATTAGCAAATTGTATAATGGAAGTATGCCAGTTGGTTCAAAAGAATCTGGAAGCTTTTTAAGTGCTTTATGGCAAGGTACGTTATATGGAATATTTCAAATAACTGCAATAGGATTAATGTATCAACATGTAAGAAGAGTAAAAGATGAAAAAGAAGTGGGTATATCAATGATTTATATGTTTTTTATAAATACTATTGTAATGCTGTTAACTGTTTTAGGGTTATTAGCTGTAGCTTTCAATTCTGAATTATCAAGCTATTCAGTTCCAATGTTATTACTTGTAAAATCAGGTGTAGGTTCTAAAGTGTTAACACCAATTATATCTATATTAATTATTTTAGGATCAATCTCAACAGGAGTTAATATGATTGCTGGAATTGTGGAAAGAATAGTAAATCAAATTCAGAATAGGAAAAAAGAAACAAATAGTAAAAAGCAAAGAATTTATTTTGTTGTTGTATCATTATTGTTTACTCTTCTTACTTTTGGAATAGCTCAATTTGGATTAATACCTTTAGTAAAAGTAGGATATTCATATATTGGTTATGCAACAATAGTTGTAATAATAATTCCATTTGTTATTCATTATATAGTTAATTTATTTAAGAAGGGGGATAAAATAAATGAAGTTAAGTAATTATGATTTTAATTTACCAAGTTATTCAATTGGGAATGAAGTATATAGTCATATTGATAAAATTTGCAGCCCTTATGGTAAAAAGATATTAGTTATTGGGGGAAAAAGAGCCATAAAGGCTGCAAAAAATAAAATTGAAGCTGCAATAAAAAATTCTTCTCTAGAGATTATTGGCTATGAATTATTTGGAAAAGAGTGTACATACCAAAATGTAGATAGATTAAGGAAGCTTAAAGAATACAATAATGCAGATATTATATTTGGAGTAGGTGGGGGCAAAGCATTGGATACTTGCAAATGTTTATGTATTGAAGCTGGCAAACCGTTATTTACTTTCCCTACTGTTGCATCAAATTGTGCAGCATGTACATCAGTATCAGTAATGTATAATGAAGATGGAACATTTTTAAAACCGCATTTTTATCTTAACCCTGCAATTCATGCCTTTATTGATACTGAAATTATCGCAGAGGCACCTTCTAAATATATGTGGGCAGGAATTGGAGATACTTATGCAAAATATTATGAAGCAACAATTTCATCTAGAGGAGAAAGTCTTCAACATTTTACTGCTCTCGGTGTTACTTTAAGTCAAATGTGTTTAAATCCATTGGTTGAATATGGTAAAAAAGCTTGGGAGGATAATAAAAACAATACTTGTTCTTATGAAATAGAACAAGTAGCATTAGCTATTATTGTAACAACTGCTATAGTTTCTATATTTTTAACAAGAGATTTCACACCTGATTATAATAGTGGTTTAGCTCATGCTATTTTTTATGCATTAACAAAATATAAAGTAATAGAAGAAAAACACTTACATGGTGAAGTAGTTGCCTTTGGTGTTTTACTTGCTTTATTATGTGACAATAATATAGCAGAATTTGAAAAAATATATAATTTTAACAAAGAACTAATGCTTCCAACATCTTTAGATGATATAGATATATCAAAAGAGGAATTTGAAGATATTATGGATATAATTCCGAGTATGTCTGATGTTAAACATTATCCATATAAAATAACAAAAAAAATGTTAATTGATTCCATCAATTATCTAGAAAAACAAAAAAATAGCAAAAAGAATAAGTGATTAGTGAAGGCTAATTTTAATTTATAAAAAGAAAATAATAATAATTATGAAGAATAAATGGTATCAAATAATATGTCACGATAAATGCCAAAATGCTTTTTTAAGTTAGTTGTCATTGACAAAAAGCTTAAAATTGTTGCATTAAAAATTATTTGATGTACCATATTATTAGGGGATGAATACTATGGAAAAATATCTATTCCCTTGTGGATATGGTATAATTTTATATTATTTCAGAGTATGGAATCTTACCTAAATTGATATAAATACATAACGAAAAATTATACATACCACTAAATAGTTTCAGAAGAAATTAATTTTCAAATAAAGTAAGTTTATTCATATATTATTAATATTTGAGAATTTTTTTTTAGTGTGTTAAAATATTACAAGTAATATAGATACATGTAATATTATTTTTAGGAGGTGAGATATTATGGCTAAATATCAATGTCCTTGTGGATATGTATATGATCCAGCAGTAGGAGATCCAGACAATGGAATTGCACCTGGAACATCATGGGAAAACTTGCCAGATGATTGGACATGCCCAGTTTGTGGTTTAAGTAAGGATTCATTTACAGTAGAGGAATAGTAGCATTATAAATCAAGGTGGAGTATTCTATCTTGATTTATAAGTTTTTCCGTATATTTAAACTGCTATCATATATGAGGATTTAATAAAGAGGTAGAAATGAAATTTAATCAGAAAATTGATTTCTTATTAAAAATAACAGGAATCGCAAATAATACTTTAGCAAAGGCTGTTTCACTTGACAGTTCATATATAAGTAGATTAAGGAAAGGTACCAGAGTACCTTCTAGGAAACAGAATTATATTAAGAATATGGCACTTTTTTTTTTCAAGGAACATTAATACTAGCTATCAATTTAGTGCACTATGTAATGTTATTGGATTGGAAGAAGATAAAGTTAAAAATAAAAATGTTGAAATAGATGAAATTATTAATCAGTGGTTATTAGATGAAAATACCAATATAAACAGTAATGTAGATAAATTTTTAAATAATTTTACCAACATAGAAATTAAAGGATATGAAAATGAAATAAGTCCAATAGTAGAAAGTGTACATAATAAATATAATAATTATAAGTTTGTTCCTTTTTCTGGAGAAGAAGGAGAAGAAAAAATATTTTATAATTTTTTATCCTTAGTTTTAGAATCAAATATAAAAACTACAATATATATCTTATATGAAGAGGATATTTCATGGATAGGAAACAAATCAAGATTTATAAAGAATATAATAGCTTTACTTACTGAAATAGTTAAAAAGGGAAATAAGATAAAGATAATTCAATCTAATAATAGGTCTTCAGAAGAAATGATTTTGATTTTGGAAATGATATTGCCAGTTTACTTATTAGGTAACTTAGAGACATATTATTTTCCTAAATTTAAAGATGGTCTATTTAAACATACTATGATTGTAGCTAAGGATATTGCTTCAATTACATCAACATCTATGAATTCTTTACCTGAAAAAAGAGTTGGAGTATTTACTACTGATAAGCAAGTATACACTGATTCTTATAATCAGTTTCAAGAATATTTAAAAATGTGTTCACCTTTACTTAGAGTTATTACTCAAAAGGAGAAAAATATTCATTTTAAGACAATTATTAATTTTGAAGCTAAGAAAGGGAATAGTGTAATTAGAACTGAGATATTATCACCTTTAACAATACCTAAAGATACGTTAGTTAGCATGATAAAGCGAGAAAATTATGAGGATGAAGAATCTATTATAGAGGAATTTGAAATAAAAAGTAATAATTTTAAAAATATACTTAAGGATTATTCCTTTTTGGAAATAGTTTCACTTCCTTCAATTGAAAATATAAAAAATGGAAAAGTTAAAATAAATTTGTTTCATGGATTAGGATGTAAAGATGCTTATTACAATATTCAGGAGTTTACAAAACATATTGAATCTGTAATTAATTATTTAAAAAATTATGATAATTACTCTGTTACTATTGTTGAGAAAGCAGAAGATATAAAAGGTGTAATATATGTTAAAGAAGGAGTAGGTGTTTTAATATCAAGAAGTACTGCACCATATATGGTACTTGCAGTTACAGAAGTTAAAATGACTAATGCTTTTTGGCAATATATGTGCTATAAAGGGTTAACATATAATAACAAAGAAGATAATAAAATTAAAACAATAGAATTGCTAGAAAACTATTTGGATGAATTAAAGCAAAGCTAGGAAGGTGATAAACATGGATGAAAGTGCATTATTTAAAATTCAATATGGACTTTTTGTGGTAGGTGTTGAGCTTAATAATAAATTAAGTGGTTGCGTTATTAATACTGCAACACAAGTTACTGCAATACCAAACAGAATGGCAGTGACAATATTAAAAAGTAATTTTACAACTGAACAAATTAGAGCAAAGGGAAGCATGACAATTTCAATTTTATCCAAATCTTCTGATATTAATACGATTGAAAAGTTTGGATTTAAAACTTCAAGAGAATGTAATAAATTTGAAGACGAAAAATATAAACTAGATATTAATAATAATCCATATTTATTGGATAATATAACCGCAGTTATTAGTTTAAAAATTTCAGAAGAAATTGATCTTGATACACATTATGAATTTATTTGCGATGTTGTAGATTGTGAGAATCTTTCAGATGAAGAAGCGATTACTTACTCAGATTATAGAAAAATCAAATCAGGAAAGAAAATTAATAAAGAAGAATCGCAATCTAAAGAAAGTACAACAACTGCCAAGAAATATGTATGTAGTGTTTGTCATTATGTATATGATGGTGATATTCCTTTTGAGGATTTACCAGATGATTATGTATGCCCAATTTGTAAAAAAGGCAAAGAAGCCTTTGTTTTATTATAAGGAGGAATTTTATGAAAAGCTTAAAAAACACAAAAACAGCTGAAAATTTATTAAAATCATTTGCAGGAGAATCTCAAGCTAGAATGAGATATACTTATTATGCAAGTATTGCAAAGAAAGAAGGATATGTTCAAATTTCTAATATTTTTACAGAAACTGCTGACAATGAAAAAGAACATGCTAAAAGGTTCTATAAATTCTTAAAAGAAGATTATGTAGATGAACAAATTGAAATAACAGCTTCTTATCCTGTATCATTTCATCAATCTACATTAAAGAATTTAAGAGCTGCTGCAAGTGGAGAAAATGAAGAATGGACAGACTTATATCCAACATTTGCCGATATTGCAGAAGAAGAAGGATTTCCTGAAATTGCTACAGTTTATAGAAGAATTGCAGAAGTAGAAAAGAAACATGAACTTAGATTTACAAAATTAGCAAATAATATAGAAAATGAATCTGTATTTAAGAAAACAGAAACTGTTTTATGGAAATGTAATAATTGTGGATATATTTTTGAAGGGCCTGAAGCTCCAGAAGTTTGTCCAGCTTGTGCACATCCAAAAGCATATTTTGAAGTGTTTGTAGAAACTTATTAAATTTCATTTTATAAAAGATAAATATAAAATCAAGGGTAGTTCATTTTCCACCCTTGATTTTATTTTTTAAAAAGAACAAATAATCAACAAAATTTGACAATATATGCATAAATATAGTAAGATATATTAGTAAATCTCTTATAATTCTATTCAAAAAAATATTAAATTAAATAAATTCAATAAAACAATACTTCGTTTTTTGTTAAGGGAGATGGTAAAATGAATAATAGTTGTAATTCAATATATCATACAATAGGGAAGAATGATACATTAGGAGAAATATCTAATAAATATAATGTTACTATAGGCAGTATATTAAAATTAAATAATGTAGACAAATTAGACATTACTATTGGCAAAAGAATTAGAGTTAAATAGATTATTAATTAATAGAATTTTTATGGCGATTTATATTATTTCCAAAAGAATAAAATAACTTTCTATGAAGAAAATTTCATAGAAAGTTATTTTATTTTCCTATTAATTTTTAAATTCTGTTACACCTTTATAGTTTACAGTAAAAGGTTCTCCTTCTTCTAGCTTAATATGACCTGAAGAATATTCTTTGCCATTAACTGTAATGTATACTTTTGAAACGCCAAAATTGTAACCTAGAGAGTTTACTACTGATGTTAGAACGCTAGATTCAGCACCGCTTCCAAGGTTCATATTATTTACAAATTTTTCTCCAAAGTTAACTGTTAGAGTATCTTTTTCTTTGTCTAATTTAGCACTTTTAACAGCAATATTTGAATCCAAAGTGCAATAATTATCACCTCTATTTACTTTAAGGGAATTGATTATTGCTGTTACTAACGCACCATCTGTAACTTCAACTGATTCATCTTTATAATAAATTACATCGTTTACTCCATCGTAAAAGTAAATCCTAATCAATTTAGTTTCAACAATTGATTTCTTGTCATTATTTGCATTTGTTTTTTCTTCAAATTCTTGAGTATTTTTAGTAGGATTTCCAATTTCAGAATTGTTTGCTTCTGCTTTAACTGTATTATTGTTATTATCCTTGTTAGAATTACTATCCCCACACCCAAATAGAAATGTTGAAAAAGTTAGAAGAACAGCTGTCAAAATTAATGTCTTTTTCATTTTATACCCCTCCTTTAGTTATATTATACCAAGAAATGATGAAATAACAATTAAAAAGTGGTTACAAAATAGGGGGTGTAGCACCCCCTAATAAATATTAATATTTATTTCTTTTTTTTATTTGCAACTTCTACATTTACTTTTCTTTTGTTAATTTTGTGTCCAGAACATTTGTCTAAAACTAAATTTGAAATTTCTTTATTGACAGATACAAAAGAAAAACTATCTAAAATATCAATTTTATTTATTTTTTTACTATTTATATTAGCTTTTTCTGTTATATATTTAACTAGTGTTTTAGGTGTTAAATTATCTCTTTTACCAATTGAAAAGAATAGTCTTACAGTAGAATCATCATTATCTCTGTTATAATTATTAGTTGGAACTTCAATTTCATTTTTAGTGTATTTAAAGCTCATTTCTTTATCAAATTGCATTTTCATTAAAGCAGAAATAATATTTATAGGATCATAATGATCACATAAATCCGAAGCAGTAATAAGATAATCAGCATAATTGTTTTCATTTAGTGTATTTTCAATATCTTTGATTTTACTTTTAAATTTTGAAGAAAGAATATCTTTAACAGTAGGTACAGGCAATTTTTCAATCTTACCCTTTGTAACATTTCTAATTTGTTTTAGCATTTGGTTTTCTTTAGGAGTAATGAAAGAATATGCTGTACCTTCTTTATTTGCTCTACCAGTACGACCAATTCTATGTACGTAAGATTCAACGTCCTGAGTTAAATCATAATTAATAACATGTGTAATACCTTCTACATCAATTCCTCTAGCTGCAACATCAGTAGCAACTAAAAAACTAAGTGAACCTTCTTTAAATCTTTTTAAAGTTCTCATTCTGTGTAATTGTGACATATCACCATGCATTCCTTCTACTAAGTAGTTTTTTGCTTGTAGGTTTTCAACTAATTCATCTACACCTTTTTTAGTTTTACAGAATATTATAGCAGAATTAGGAGTATCATAATCTAGTACTCTACATAAAGCTTCAAATTTGTTACTTTGCTTTACTTCAAAATAATTTTGCTTAATTTTTGATACAGTAAGAGATACTTTTTTTATGTTTACAATTTTGTAGTCATCTTTCATGTAATTTTCAGCTAATTTTTGAATTTGTTTTGGCATAGTAGCAGAAAATAATAATGTTTGTTTATTATCAGGTAATTCTTTAATTACTGATTCTATATCATCAATAAATCCCATATTAAGCATTTCATCAGCTTCATCTAACACGAAACATTGAACTTTTGATAAAGGAAGAACCTTTCTATTAATTAGGTCTAAAACTCTTCCGGGAGTACCTACAATAATGTCAGCTCCTGCTTTTATTTCTCTAATTTGTCTTTGGATTGAATCTCCACCATAAATAGCAACTACATTAAGTTTTTCATATTTTGATAATTTCTTAAGTTCTTCATATATTTGTATAGCTAATTCTCTTGTTGGAGTTAGTATAATTGATGAAATATAGTTACCTTTAACTATATTGTTTATAATAGAGCAGCCAAATGCAGCGGTTTTACCAGTTCCTGTTTGTGCTTGACCTATAATATCATATCCTTCAATAGCTAATGGTATAGCTTCAGCTTGAATTTGAGAAGGATCAGTATATCCTAAATCATCAATAGCTTTTAGGATTGATTCTTTTAATTTTAAGTCTTTGAATGTTATTTTTTCCATGTAATGTTCCCTTCATTTATATATATTAAAAAATATTGTTATAAAATTTCATTATATCAACCTTTATAGTATATCTTAATTAAGGGTATAATGCAAAGAATTAATATTTTTATTTCCATGGCTCTGCATCAGAAGGCATTCTCCAGTCTCCACGAGGTGATAATGATATACTACCAACTTTTGGGCCATCAGGTAATGCACTTCTTTTAAATTGTTGAGTAAAGAATCTATAAATAAATTTATTAAACCATTTTTCTATTTCATCTTTTGTATATAAACCTTTAAATGCTTCATTTGCCAAGAATAATACTCTTTCTTTTGTAGAACCATGTTTAATGAAATGATATAGGAAAAAGTCATGTAATTCATATGGACCAACAATATCTTCAGTTTTTTGAGTGATTTTTCCTTCTTTATCTTTAGGAAGTAATTCTGGGCTAACAGGTGTATCCAAAATATCAAGTAAAGTATTTTTGACTTTTTCAGTAGATTCATTATCAGCTACATATTTTACTAAATATCTTACTAGTGTTTTAGGTATTGAAGGATTTACAGCATACATTGACATATGATCACCATTATAAGTACAGAAGCCTAAAGCTAATTCTGATAAATCTCCAGTTCCTATTAATAAACCATATTCTTTGTTTGCCAAATCCATTAAAATTTGAGTTCTTTCTCTTGCTTGAACATTTTCATATGTAACATCATGTATGTTTTTATCATGACCAATATCTTTGAAATGTAAAAGCGAGGCATTGACAATGTTAATTTCTCGTAAGTCACAGTTAAGTTCATTACAAAGTGTTATAGCATTGTGGTAGGTTCTATCTGTGGTTCCAAAACCAGGCATAGTTACAGTTACTATATTTTTAGTAGGTAAGTTTAGAAGTTTAAAAGTTTTTACAATTACAAGTAAAGCTAAGGTAGAATCCAAACCTCCAGATATTCCAATAATAGCTTTTTTAGCCCCTGTATGTTCAAATCTTTTAGCTAAAGCAGCTGATTGAATATTAAATATCTCTTTACAACGAAGTTCTCTAATTTTTTCATTAGATGGAACAAAAGGATGTTTATCAATAAATCTGTCAAAATTATTTACTTTTGTATTCTTAAAAGCAAAGGATATTTCTTTTGCTTTAAAAGGAAGAAATTTTGCAGAATCTCTGAAACTTAAATTTTTAATTCTTTCAGATTGTAATTTAAATAAATCTATTATGGAATAAATAACTTCATTTTCTCTTTGAAATCTATTATTTTCACATAAAATTGTTCCATTTTCAGCTATTAATAAATGTCCACTAAATAGTAAATCAGTAGTAGATTCATGAACACCTGCTGAAGAATATATATATGATGACATACACCTTGCACTTTGATTCTCTATTAGAGATTTTCTATAATCAGCTTTAGATACAAGTTCATTTGAAGCGGATAAATTACATATAATATTAGCGCCAAGTAAAGATAAATATGAGCTAGGTGGAACTGTAACCCAAAGATCTTCACATACTTCAAAGGCGAATTTTGCATTATTTGAACTAAAGATTAAATTAGTCCCAAAAGGGATGTCTTTTTGAAAGGATAAATTTATACTTTCATTAAGTATTCCTATTCCTTCACTAAACCAACGTTTCTCATAGAATTCACTATAATTTGGAATAAATGATTTAGGTACAATACCAAGAATACTTCCATTAAAAATAACATATACACAATTATATAAGGTTTCATTATATAAAAGTGGCGCACCTAATGCAATTAAAATATCTTTATCTTTAGAAAAGTTCAGTATTTTCATAATCCCTTCTTCAGATTTGTTTAGTAAGGTTCTATTTAAAAACAAATCATTACATGTATATGAAGTAACTGATAGTTCTGGAAAAATAATGGCTTTTGCCTCGTTATTAATTCCTTCATTTATACAATTTATAATTTCAGTTATGTTATAATTAACATCAGAAACTCTTGTCTTAGGACAAGCTGAAGCAACTTTAATAAAATCCATATGTTTTCAACTCCGTTTTTTTATTATTAGTATTTCTCATTATTTATTATATAAACATATTAGTATGAAAATATTAGAAAATCAACGATTTGAAAATAAAATAAAAGAAAGAAAAGGAAAAGGTTATACAAATCTATTTTAAACAGTATAAAATATATTGTAATATGGTATTTAATATGATATAATAAATTTGTAATATATATTATAATAATAGTAAAAATGGCCATGTAATGATATAATTAATTTATAGGATAGGAGGGATTATTTTGGGAGAAATAGCTTTATGGCTAATTATTGCTGTACTTGTAATAATAATTGATTTTAGTACAAGTGCTTTCTTGTTTATTTGGTTTTCTATAGGATCTATTGCTGCAATTGTTGCTAATTTATTAGGATTTAATTTTGCAATTCAATTTTTAGTTTTTGTAATAGTAAGCTGTATTTCCGTAGCTATTGGATATCCATGGTTTAAGAAGAAATATAAAAAGGGAGTTAAACACATACCATTGATGGAAGAAACCTATATAGGAAAAATATTAGTAGCTGAAGAATTAATTGAAGAGGAAACTAGAATCAAGGTTTCTGGAATTTATTGGGGAGCAATAAATAAAGGTAAGACAATAAACAAAGGTGAAAAATTTGTTATTAAGAGAATTGAAGGTAATAAGTTTATTATTGAAAAAGTTGAGGAGGATAAATAATGGGTTATATAATATTAGGAATAATAGTATTTATAGTTTTGGTAGTAATAATATCTTCAGTAAAAATAGTTAATACTGGGTATTTATATGTAGTTGAAAGGTTTGGTCAATTTTACAAAGTGTTGGAGCCAGGATGGCATTTTATGATTCCATTTGTTGATTTTGTAAGGAAAAGAGTTTCTACTAAGCAACAAATTTTAGACGTTCCACCACAATCAGTAATTACTAAAGATAATGTTAAAATTTCTGTAGATAATGTAATCTTTTATAAGTTATTAAATGCAAGAGATGCAGTATATAATATAGAGGATTTTAGATCAGGTATTGTTTATTCAGCTACTACTAACATGAGAAATATAATTGGTAATATGTCATTAGACGAAGTTTTATCAGGTAGAGATAAGATAAATCAAGACCTATTAAGTATAATTGACGAAGTAACAGATGCATATGGTATTAAAATTCTTTCAGTAGAAATAAAGAATATAGTTCCTCCAGCTGAAATACAACAAGCAATGGAAAAACAAATGAAGGCTGAAAGAGATAAAAGGGCTATGATTCTTCAAGCAGAAGGTTTAAGACAATCTGAAGTAGAAAAAGCTGAAGGAGAGAAGCAAGCAAGAATTTTAGAAGCAGAAGCAGCTAAAGAAGCTCAAATTAGAAGAGCGGAAGGATCGAAGGAATCACAATTACTTGAAGCTGAAGGTAAAGCAAAAGCAATTGAAGAAATAGCAAAAGCTGAGGCAGAAGCAATTAGAATGGTAACTCAAGCAATAATAGATTCTGGTACAGATGAAAGAGTTATTGCATTAAAACAAGTAGAAGCATTAAAGGAAATGGCTAAAAATCCTGCTAATAAGCTTATTTTACCAAATGAAACTTTATCTTCTCTTGGAAGTATTGCAGCTATTGGTGAAATGTTAAATAAAGATAAATAAAAAAGATAAGAGCTGTCGCTTTAAATAGTAAAAACTATGAGCGGCAGCTTTTAAATTTAGCACTTAAATATAAAATCAAATTAAACACTCTACTTCCATTAAAAATATAAACAAATTGTTGCAATTATTACTTTAGTATGATAAAGTGATAAAAGATAATATAATGACTGGGGGAGCATAAATGAAAACTAACAAAATTAAAAAGGCATTATTAGCTATAGTGTCTATAACATTAATTATAGGATTATATGGATGCGGTAATACTGAAGATAAGAATACATTAGATAAGGAGGAACTAATTTTAGGATTTGATGACACTTTTGTTCCTATGGGATTTAAAGATAGCAATGGAGAGTATACTGGTTTTGATATTGAATTAGCAAAGGCTGTTTCGGAAAAGTTAGGAAAGAAAATAGTTTTTCAACCAATAGATTGGACTATGAAAGAAAGTGAATTAAATAATAAAAATATTGATTTCATTTGGAATGGTTTTTCCATAACAGAAGATAGAAAGGAAAAAGTAGCTTTTTCTAAACCTTATTTAAAAAATAGACAAGTTATAATTACTTTAAATAATTCTACAATAAAGAATAAAGAAGATTTAAAAGGAAAAATAGTAGGGGCACAAGATCAATCAAGTGCAGTTGATGCTATAGGAGATTATAAAAGTAATTTTAAAGAGTTAGTAACCTTCTCTACAAATGATGAAGCTTTAAGAGATTTAGAGGCAGGACGTTTAGAAGCGGTTGTAGCAGATGAAGTACTAAGTAGATATTATATTAATTTAAAAGGTGAAGAAAAATATAATGTTTTAGATGAAGACTTCGGTGAAGAAGAATATGCTATTGGAATGAGAAAAGGTGATGAAAAATTACTTGAAGCAATAAATAAAGCTTATGATGAAGTTGTAGCTGAAGGAAAAGCTTCAGAAATCTCTAAAAAATGGTTCGGAGAAGATATTGTAGTTAAATAGTTAATTATATTAAGAAAGAGTGATAATGAAATGATATTAGAATTAATGCCTCAAGTATTAGAAGGCTTAATGACTACATTAAAAATATTTATTTTAACTTTGCTTTTTTCATTACCTTTAGGAATAATAGTAGCTTTAGGTAGAATTTCAAAGCATAAAATTATTAATAAGATAACAGGTGTATATGTACTAGTAATGAGAGGAACACCTTTATTATTACAAATAATAATAATATTCTATGGGTTACCTAGCATAGGAATTGTAATTGAAAATAGAACTTTATCAGCTTTAATTGCCTTCGTTTTAAATTATGCTGCATATTTTGGCGAGATTTTTAGAGCAGGAATCCTATCTATTGATAAAGGTCAGTATGAAGGAGCAGAAGTATTAGGGCTGTCAACAAAGGATACATTTTTTAGAATTATTTTGCCTCAAGCATTTAAGAGAATAGTTCCTGCAGTGGCAAATGAAATTATTACATTGGTAAAAGATACTTCCTTAGTATATGTAGTTGGACTTGATGAATTATTAAAGGTTGGAAAAGCTGCTACTAATAAGTATGCTTCTTTATGGCCTTTAATAATTGTTGGGATAGTATACCTAATAATAATTGCTATACTTTCTAAAGTATTAAATAAAATTGAAGATAAGTATAGTTATTATGAATAGGAGGTGTTTTCATGTTAAAAGTTTCTGGATTGAAAAAGAGTTTTGGAAAGGTTGAAGTACTAAAAGGTGTAGACCTTGAAGTAGAAAAAGGCCAGGTATTAGTAGTTGTAGGTCCTTCAGGTGGTGGTAAAACAACATTAATTAGATGTATTAATGGTTTAGAAAAAGCGGATGACGGGACTATTGAAATATGTGGTAAAAAATTATGTGATAATGGAAAGTATTCATCTAAAGAAGAACAAAAATTAATTAGAAAAGACATAGGGCTTGTATTTCAAAATTTTAATTTATTTCCTCATATGACAGTACTTGAAAATCTTATTGAAGCACCTCAGAGAGTTCTTGGAATTACTAAGGAAGAGGCAATAATAAAAGCTAAAAAGATTTTAGTGGATTTATCATTAAAGGATAAAGAAAATAGTTATCCTTTTGAATTGTCTGGTGGACAAAAACAAAGGGTGGCCATAGGAAGAGCCTTAGCTATGGAACCTAAAATACTATGCTTTGATGAGCCAACTTCTGCGTTAGATCCAACATTAACAGGTAATGTGGCTAGCTTAATTAATGACTTAAAAGAAAGTGGAATTACAATGATTGTCATTACTCATGATATTTCTTTTGCCAATAATATAAATGGTAATATATTTACAATGGAAAGTGGCAAGGGAAGTATTAAAAATAGCTGATTTGTTAATATAATAATAAAATATGGTGGAAATGTACAAATTTCCATAAAAAAGTTTATAAATTGTTCACAAATTTAATAAAAAATACAATAATTCGACAAGAAATATCATTATTTTTCTTTTTGTGAAAATATGGAAGTGATTTTGCTATGCAAAATCACTTATTTTTTATTTAAATTAAAAAAATATCTGAAAAAAAGCAATTAAAAAACTAATTTGCAAATGTAAGTGTTGTTAATAAATAATAATTCTTTCAAAAATACAAAAATATGCTATAATTTAAATATGAACAAGTTAACAATATGTTCATAATAATTGTATGAAAGAAGGAGAATTATATGAAAAAGAAAAAATTAAGTATTATTGTAGCATCTATTGCTATTATTGCATGTGTAGGAGGAACTTTTGCTTGGTTTACTGCAACTGATTCAGTAACTAACAATTTTGTAGCTTTAGGTAATGATGACGAAGATAAAGATAAAGATGATGGTGTAGAAGTAGAAGAAGTATTTGATAAAGAAACAGCTGGAAAAACAACTCCAGGAACAGAAGTAAATAAAGATGTAGCAGCTAAAAATACTGCAACTTATGATTCATTTATAAGAATTAAATTTGATAAAGTATTCAATGAAACACCTTATGGCGGAAATGATATTAATAAAATTAATTTAACTTATCAAAATCTTACAACTACATTAGAAAATGGTAAGTGGGTTGATGGAGGAGATGGATATTTCTATTATCTTGGAAAAGTAGCTCCACAAGCTTCAACAACATATGTACTTGATTCAGTAGCATTAGATAAGAGTGCAGATAATACATATAAGAATTGTACTTTTGATGTTATAGTAACAGCAGAAGGTATCCAAGCTTCAAATGGTGCAGCAGCAGATACTTGGACAACAGCTCCAAAAGCAGTTTTAGATAAATTAACTAGCTTACAATAAAAGATAGCAAATCAAAGGGGGAAATCAAATGAAAATTAAAAAGATTAAAACCTTTGTTGCAGTAATTTGTTCAATATGTGTATTTTATGGCATTTTTCCTTCTTATATTGCTTTTGCAGAAGAAACTGAAAATAATAACATTATTATAGAAGGAAATGCTGATGGATTAGTTACAATTCCAAATAAAGATGAGTTTTTAACTAAGAAGGACATGCTTCCAGGAGATGAAGTAAAGGGGAAAATATTATTGAGAAATCAGTATGATTATCCATATGAGATTTATATTAGAGCTGAAGATAGAGAGAAACTATCTGATAGTAACTTTTTGGAAAAACTAATATTAAATGTTTCCATAGATGATGATATTATTTATAAAGGATCATTAGATGGTGGAGAAACAATGTCAAATGATATTTATCTTGGCACTATAAACCCTGGTGAAAGTTTAACATTAGATGCTTCTGTAACTTTAGATGGAAGGTCTACAGGAAATGAATTTAAAAATAAATATGCAAGTATAGATTGGATATTTACAGCTTCTAGAACAGAGGTTTTAGGTGAAAAAGAAATAGATGATCCTGAACCAAGTGGCGTTCTTGGTGAAATTGAAACTATTATTAAAACAGGAGATAATTTTACTAAAATTATAATTCCTTTAGGAATTCTCTCTGTTTCTGCTTTAGTTATTTTAGTTATTAATATGAAAAGGAGGGAAAGAAAAGATGCATAATATAAGAAATAAGAAGTTATTAAAAAATATATCAAAATTACTGATTGCTTTAACATTTATTTCATTTTTCTTTCCTTTTCAAAATCTTAATTCTGCTAAAGCTATAGGTATTAATACTGAAAATTCAAATAAAGAATATGAAGTATTAAATAACATAACTTGGTCGAGAACTCCAGATATTAAAGGAGATTCAGACAATGTAGAAGGAACTCCAAGGGGAGGTCTTGTTGATACTAGAACTCAATCAAATGGTAGGTATAATGTATATAGTTTTAATAATACTTATTGGAGTACTTCCAATGTAAATGGTACTAATGTATATACATTAGATAAAAACCCAAATAATGCAAAGGGTATTTTACAAACAACTAAATTATTCAATTACGCATATAATGGCAATACAAATAAGAATAAAGTTGTTTTTGACTATAACACATTAACATCAATTTTAAATCCAACTCAAACTAATGATGTTTGGGATGGTAAAACTGGCAATTATTATTCTGCTGAAAGAATAAATATGTTTAAAAGTTATAATGGTATACCTATATCTAATGCAATCCCGTCATCATATAATGATTTTTCAACTTGGTTTTACAAGAGGACAAATAATTTCGTTGACAACTACAATAATAGCATGGGAATTGTAAGAGATAGTATAACAAATTGGCAACGCCAAGGAGATCAATTAAGACTTTTTAGAGGAGAATTTACATTAACACAAGATGAAATTGATAATTATGATTATTATGTAGGAATAGGTGAAAATAATCCTGAATTAATTTTACCTATTGATGATACTATGTTTGTTTTAGTTGATGAAAAAGTAACTGGTATTAACTTTACATCCTCTAATGAAGGAAATAATCAATCATTATACATTAAGAATGGCAGTGAAGAACAAGAAATTAAATTTAATCATGTAGAAAGTTGCAATGATTGGTCAAATACCGGTGGATTAGCCAAAACATGTAGTGATCCTGAACATAAAAAATTATCTGGATATGCTGATGGATTACATGCACATTTACAAAAATATCTAAATGAAGATGGTACAACTATAGCCAATATTTCATCTATATTGAAAAATGCCGGTGCAGGAAATCATAAAATTGATATATTTGCATCTGATTATAATAAAAGTGGTGGTATGGGAAAACTTGAAATCATAAGAGTTAAGAAACCAGAAGTAACAGTAGAAAAAGAAGCTTTGATAAATGATGGGAAGGACAACAAAGTTATAGCTTCTAGTATATCAAATGGAATTAGCTATACTGGGACTGTTCTACCTAATCAAAAAGTTGATTATAGACTTACATATAATAATGAAGGAAGTACTACTGTAAAAGATATAGTTTTTAATGATAAGAGCCTTGGTATCACTATTAGTAAAGATAGTTATAAGTTAAATGGTAATAATATTAATGATTTAAGTACATTAACTATCACAAATGGGGAAGTAACAAAAACAGGTAAAGAAGCGTTGCAATTATTAAGTTCCTTAGAAGGAAAAACTAAAATTACTGTAATGGATTCAAGGTATTTAACTAAGACCCCTTCAGATATTGATATAAATACAACTATTCCTAATACTGTAACTGTTGGATCTACATATTTTAATGGAAATTCAACTGGGGATAAAGAAACAACAGTTAATGTTGAAGTATCAGGGGATAGAGATGTTACTATAGAAAAGTATATTAAAAAAGTTGTTAGAAACAATTCAGTTATTTATAAGGGAACTTCAAAGGTACAAAAGGAAGATATTCCAAGAATTTATTCTGGAGATAAAATAACTTTTGGTTTTAAAGTTACTAATAATGAAAATGTAGATGTAACTGGTTTAAGTCTAAAGGATATAATTAAATCCTCTGATGGTAAAATTATTGATGATGGAAGAGATTTTACTTTTAGATCAAAAATTGACAGCACATTTACTGGTGATAATTTCGAAGTAAGGAAAAATTCATATATAGAATTTGAAAGTAATGAATGGATTGTACCAAGTAATGCAAGATATATATTAGATAATAATATTGATTTGTTAGGTAGCAATTCTGAGGTAATAAGTTCTGATAATGCAGACTTTATTGTATATCCAAGAGTATATGTAAAAATGTTCTGTGATAAAGATGATGATAAACAATTCTATGTAACAATTACTGGTAATGATGGCTTTAAAACCGGAATGTATTTAAGAAATGGTGAAAGTGTAGAAGTTGATAATTTAAATTATAATGTTGACTATGTAGTCACTGAAACTATTCCAATGAATTTCACATTTGAAGGAATTGATATAAATAATAAGAATAAAGTCGAGGATAATTTAACATTTAATCTTATGACAATAGAAGATCCGTCAACAATTAACTTATATAATACTAAAACAAATTCTACTAATTTTAGAGATGATGACGAAGTTACTAATAAGCTAGGTATTAACAAGTAAGGGGGGATAGAATATGAGAATTGGACCAAAAACTAAGAAAAGGATAAAAATTATTTCAATTCTAATGACTTTCATTATTCTTTCCTCTGGTACATTAGCATTCTTTATTTCGAAGGATACTGTAACAAATAATTTTAAGGTGCAAGATTTAACAATTAAAATTGAAGAGCCTAATTGGAAAGAACCAGACAGTTGGAATGGAGAAAAAATAACAAAGGATGCTCATGTAACTAATACGAATGTAATGCCAGAAATAATTAGAGTAGCCATTGAACCAAGATTCGAAGATGAAAATGGTAATTTCTATAGTGGAAACATAAATGATATTGAGTTTGAATTTAATAATGTTACAAGTGATATTAAAGCAAGTAATATGTGGTGTGATGGTGGAGATGGATACTACTATTATACAAGTGTTGTTAAAGAAGGAGAGAGTACAACAGATATTATAAAAAGTGTGAAATTAAATTTACCTGAAGGAAATATGGATGATTATAATGGAAAGACTTTAAAGGCTGTTGTAAGAGCCGAAGCTGTTTATTCAAATTCTGATGCATGGAAAACAGATTGGAATGTTAAAAATGATAGAATAATAGAAATGTTATCTGGATTATCATCATAAAATTAATTATAATAATATAAGGTGGAGTATTTACTCCACCTTATATTTTTAAATTAAAGGGGGAAGAAAATGAAAATAGTAAAAAAGATAATAGATACATTAATTACTTTACTATTAATATGTTTAGTTGGATTTACATTAATTAGTGGTGACAAGGTTCCGTACATTTTAGGTTATAGAGCATTAAATGTTCTTACAGGTAGTATGGAGCCAACAATAAAGCAGGGTTCATTAGTATTTATAAAAGATGTACCTTATGAAGACTTGAAAATTGATGATGTAATATGTTTTAGACCTAATAATGGAAATTCAAAGGTTACTCATAGAATAGTTGAAAAAGATGAGAATGATGAATTTATTACTAAAGGTGATGCAAATAATGCATCAGATGTTGGAACTGTGTCTAAGGATGAATTTGAAGGTAAAGTTGTACTTAAGATAAGTTATATTGGAAGTATTTTATATTTTTTAAAAAGTAATTTAATAATAACTATTATTATAGCGTGTATAATTTTGTTCATACCTGAAATTATTGGTAAATTACTTAAAAAGGACGAAAGATAAGCAAAAAATAAAAACAGATAATTCGATACAATACGAATGATAATTTATATTTTAATTAAGATTATTGACATTATATTATACTGGTGGTAATCTAATTACGGTGAATATAATTGAATAATGTTAATAAGAGCATATATGTTTTGGAGGTATTTAAATGAATAATGTCAGATGCATTTTCGTCGAAAAGAAAAAAGGTTTCGATGTAGAGGCAAAAAGTTTACTTACAGACTTTAAGAGAAATTTGAGAATTAATTCTCTAACAGATGTTAGAGTAATAAATAAGTATACTTTAGGGGAAGTATCAGATGACTATTATAATAAAGCACTATATACAATTTTCTCTGAACTTACTGTAGATAAGGTATATGAAGAGAAATTACCAATAGATAAGGAAGACATTGCATTTGGGGTGGAATACCTACCAGGTCAATATGATCAAAGAGCAAGTTCAGCTTCTGAATGTTTTCAGCTCTTAACAGCGGAAGACAAAATCGATGTTAAATCATCAAAGATAATTATATTAAAAGGTAAATTATCTACTGATGATGTAAAGAAAATTAAATCTTATTATATTAATCCAGTAGATTCTAGAGAAGTGTCCATTGATAATAAAGATTTACAAGGTACACTTACCATGCCTAATGATGTACAAATCTTAAAAGATTTTGTGAACTATGATGTGAAATCTCTTAATGCTTTTCATAAGGAACAAGGTTTAGCTATGAGTATAGAAGACCTTATTATGATAAGAGATTATTATAAAAATGATGAAAAAAGAGATCCTAGTATAACTGAAATTAAAGTTATAGATACATATTGGTCAGATCATTGTAGACACACAACTTTTCAAACTTCTATTCAAGAAGTAGAAATCGAAGAAAATAAATTTTCTATTCCAGTTAAAAAAAGCTATGAAGCATATTTAAAATCTAGGGATTATGTCTATGGGAAAACAGATAGAAATATAACTTTAATGGATATAGCAATTATTACTATGAAAGAAATGCGCAAAAAGGGATATTTAGATGATTTAGATATTTCAGAAGAAATAAATGCATGTTCAATCAATATTAATGTTGAAACAGATAAAGGCATAGAAAAATATCTTTTAATGTTTAAAAACGAAACACATAATCATCCAACAGAAATTGAACCTTTTGGTGGCGCAGCAACTTGTCTTGGAGGTGCAATAAGGGATCCATTATCAGGAAGAACATATGTGTATCAGGCAATGAGAGTTACAGGCGCAGCTGATCCAACAGTTCCAATTGAGGACACATTAAAAGGAAAACTTCCTCAAAGAACAATAACTCTTGGAGCAGCACATGGTTATAGTTCCTATGGAAATCAAATTGGACTTGCAACAGGACAAGTTTCTGAAGTATACCATCCAAATTACGTAGCTAAAAGAATGGAAGTTGGGGCAGTAATTGCAGCAGCACCTAAAGAAAATGTAGTACGTGAAGAGCCAAAGGTTGGAGATGTAATTATACTTCTTGGAGGAAGAACAGGAAGAGATGGTGTTGGTGGTGCAACTGGTTCTTCTAAAGAACACACACAAGATTCTATTTCAACTTGTGGTGCAGAAGTTCAAAAAGGAAATGCACCTACTGAAAGAAAAATACAAAGATTATTTAGAAATCCAGAAGTGGCTAAAATGATTAAAAGATGTAATGATTTTGGTGCTGGAGGAGTTTCAGTTGCAATTGGTGAGTTATGTAGAGGACTTGATATAAATCTTGATAAAGTACCTAAGAAATATGAAGGATTAGATGGTACAGAGCTTGCAGTTTCAGAATCACAAGAAAGAATGGCTGTTGTAGTTCATAATAGCGTAGCAGAGAAATTTATAAAACTTTCAGAAGAAGAAAATCTTGAAGCTGTTCAAGTTGCTGAAGTAACAGACACAGAAAGATTAAGAATGTTCTGGAGAGGAAAAAACATAGTTGATATAAAAAGAAGCTTTTTAGATACAAATGGTGCTACACAAACAACTAATATAAAAGTTGTAGCCCCAAAAGAATATCCATTTGAAGTATCTGATGTTGATGTAAAAACAAAATGGATTGAAAATCTATCTTCTTTAAATGTTGCATCTCAGCAAGGACTAGTTGAAAGATTTGATTCTACTATTGGAGCAAGAACCGTTCTTATGCCATTTGGAGGTAAGTATTCTAAAACAGAAGCAGAGGGAATGGCTGCAAAAATACCAGTATTAAATGGAGATAGTAAAGATGCTTCATTAATGACTTTTGGATTTAATCCTAATTTAGGTATGTGGAGCCCATATCATATGGCATTTTACTCAGTTGTTGAATCAGTTACAAAGTTAACAGCAATGGGTGGCGATTATAGAAAGGCTAGGTTAACCTTCCAAGAATATTTTGAAAGGCTTGGAAAGAGTCCAGAAAGATGGGGAAAACCTTTTGCTGCTTTACTTGGGGCATACAAAGCTCAAGAAGATTTAAATATTGCAGCAATTGGTGGTAAAGATTCTATGTCTGGAACTTTCGATGACATTGATGTTCCACCAAGTTTGATTAGTTTTGCTGTAGGATATGAAAAAGCTGATAGAATTATATCTCCAGAATTTAAAAAAGTTGGTTCTAAACTAGTTTTAGTAAAGAGCACAATTCTTGAAGATAAAACAATAGATATGGATAAGTTTAAGCAGAATATGGAAGTAGTCTATAATGCTATTGGAAGTAAAAAAGTAATTTCAGCTTATTCATTAAAATTTGGAGGGGTATCTGAGGCAATTACAAAAATGAGTTTAGGTAATAGAATAGGTGCTGAATTCTATAATGTAACTGTAGACGAATTATTTGGACTTCATTACGGATCATTGTTACTTGAAGTTGATGGATCTGTAGATGTTCAAGGTACTTTTGCAAATACAACATATACTGAAATTGGTAAAACAATAAAAGAAGAGAAGATAATATCTAAAGAATATAATTTGGAATTTAACATTTTAGATTTACAAAATAAATTAGAAGAAAAATTAAAAGATGTTTTCAAAATAGAAACTGAAAAAACAAATACAAAAGTTGAAGCAGTGTCTTATGATAAGAGAATAACAAAGGGACCAAAGATTAAAATTGCTAAACCAAAAGTTGTAATTCCAGTATTCCCTGGAACTAATTGTGAAGAGGATTCAAGAAGAGCCTTCGAAAAAGAAGGAGCTATTGTTTCTGAAGTAATCTTAAGAAACTTAACTAAAGAAGCATTAATTGAATCAATTAATAAACTAGAAGAAGAAATAAAAACAGCACAAATTGTAATGCTTCCAGGAGGATTTTCTGCAGGTGATGAACCAGACGGATCTGGTAAGTTTATTGCAACAGTATTTAGAAATGAAAAAATCAAAAATGCTGTTATGGAATTATTAAATAACAAAGATGGATTAATGCTAGGAATTTGCAATGGATTCCAAGCACTAATAAAATTAGGTCTTGTTCCTTATGGAGAAATAAGAGATATAAAAGAAGATATGGCAACATTAACTTATAATAACATTAACAGACATATGTCATCATTAATTAGAACAAGAATTGCATCAGTTAAATCACCTTGGTTTAGTGAGGTTAATGTAAATGACATTCATACAGTTGCAATTTCACATGGTGAAGGAAGATTTGTAGCACCAACTTCTTTAATAGAAGAATTAAAGAAAAATGGACAGATAGCAACTCAATATGTTGATTTTAATGGAAATGTATCACTTGATATGCCATATAATCCTAATGGATCAATTCTTGGTATAGAAGGTATTACAAGTCCTGATGGAAGAGTATTAGGTAAGATGGGACATTCAGAAAGAATAGGTGAAAATCTGTACAAGAATGTACCTGGAGATTTTGATCAAAAAATCTTTAAATCAGGGGTTAAATATTTTAAATAATATAGTAATTACTCTATAAAAAATATAAAAGTAATGGAGGATAATATGAAAGTAGCAATTTTTTTCGGAAGTAAGTCAGATACTGATGTTATGAAGGGAGCTGCAAATGCCCTAAAGGAATATGGTGTAGATTATAAAGCATTTGTTTTATCAGCACATAGAGTTCCTGAAAAACTTGTAGAAACAATAAAAAAAGTAGAAGCAGAAGGTTGCGAAGTAATTATTGCAGGTGCAGGTCTTGCAGCACATTTACCTGGAGTTATTGCATCACAAACAGTATTGCCAGTAATAGGAATCCCTGTTAAAGCAGCTTTAGAGGGAGTTGATTCTTTACTTTCAATAGTACAAATGCCAAAATCAATTCCAGTAGCTACTGTAGGAATAAACAATAGTTACAATGCAGGTATGTTAGCAGTTCAAATGCTTTCATTAAAATATCCAGATATTAAAGATAAGTTAATAGAACAAAGATCAAAGATGAAGAAAAAGTTTATAGAAGAGAATGGGGAAGGAGTAGAACTATAATGGAAAAATTAGAAATGCTTTATGAAGGAAAGGCGAAACAAATTTACAAAACTAATAAGGAAGACGAAATAATAGTTTACTATAAAGATGATGCAACAGCATTTAATGGAGTAAAAAAAGCTCAAATTGACAATAAAGGTGTTTTAAATAACGCTATTACAACTATGATATTTGAAATGCTTAATAAAAACGGTATAAAAACTCACTTTATTAAGAAACTAAATGAAAGAGAACAATTATGTAAGAAGGTTGAAATAATTCCTTTAGAAGTAATTGTTAGAAATGTTGCTGCAGGAAGTATGGCTAAAAGATTAGGATTAGAAGAAGGATATAAGCTTAAAACAACTGTATTTGAGTTTTCATATAAAGATGATGAATTAGGAGATCCACTAATAAACTCTTATCATGCAGTAGCAATTGGAGCAGCTACTTTTGAAGAAATTAAGGAAATACTTGATATGACAGCTAAGATAAATGATTTATTAAAGGAATTTTTCTTGAAGTTAAATATTGATTTAATTGATTTCAAAATTGAATTTGGTAAATTAGCTAATGGTGAAATTGTATTAGCTGATGAAATATCACCAGATACTTGTAGATTCTGGGATGCAACTACAGGAGAAAAACTTGATAAAGACAGATTCAGAAGAGACATGGGAAATGTAGAAGAAGCCTATGTTGAAATCTTAAACAGAATTAAAGGGGAATAACATATGATAGTAACTGACTTTGATTTAATTATGGATCCAAGTTTAGATAAATTTAAAGATGAATGTGGTGTATTCGGGGTCTATGCAAATAGACCTATGGATACTGCTGGATTAACATATTATGGTCTATATGCATTACAACATAGAGGTCAAGAAAGTGCTGGTATTGCAGTTTCTGATGGCGAAAAAATAAATGTCCATAAAGGATTAGGATTAATAACAGATGCTTTTAGAAACAAAGAAGATTTAGCTAAACTTAAAGGTAATATTGCTATAGGGCATGTTAGATATTCTACAACAGGAGCTAATACTGTTGAAAATTCTCAGCCTTTAGTTTCAAATTCTAAAATTGGAACTATTGCTATGGCTCATAATGGAAATCTTGTTAATGCTGATGTTATTAGAGAATTACTTGAAGATGGAGGTCATATATTCCATACTTCTATTGATACAGAAGTAATAGCAACTCTTTTAGCAAGAGGAGCAGCTAAAGGTATGGAAAAGGCTGTAGTTGATGCAATGCAAGCAGTAAAAGGAAGTTTTGCTCTTGTTATTATGACAAAAGACAAATTAATAGGAGCAAGAGATCCTCATGGAATAAGACCTTTATGTCTTGGTAAATTTGAGGAGGATGAAGCATATATATTAGCTTCAGAAAGCTGCGCTTTAGATGCAGTTGGTGCAGTATTTGTACGTGATATTTTACCAGGGGAAATTGTGGTAATTGATAAAAATGGTGTTAAATCAATAATGTATGCTGAAAATGCTGGATGCCAAACTTGTTCATTTGAATATATTTATTTTGCAAGACCTGATTCTCAAATCGATGGTTTAGATGTGTATACTACAAGAGTTAAATTTGGAGAACAATTATATAAAGAACATCAAATAGATGCAGACTTAGTTGTTCCAGTACCTGATTCAGGAATTCCTTCTGCTATTGGATATTCAAAAGCCTCAGGAATACCATTTGGTACAGGATTTATAAAAAACAGATATGTAGGAAGAACATTTATTTCACCTTCTCAAGAAGTTAGAGAAAGAGCAGTTGCTGTTAAATTAAATCCCTTAAAGGTTAATGTAGAAGGAAAAAGAATTATTTTAATAGATGATTCAATTGTTAGAGGTACAACATCAAAGCATTTAGTTGATGCTATGAAACGTGCTGGAGCTAAAGAAGTACACTTATTAATATCATCACCACCAGTTAAATTTCCATGTTATTTTGGAATAGACACTGCTTATAGAAGTGAATTAATTGCTGCTAATAATTCAATTGCTGAAATTGGTGTTAAATTAGGAGCAGATTCACTAGGCTATTTAAGTATGGAAGGTATGTACAAATGTTTAGCAGATAAAAAAGGTTTCTGTGTAGGATGCTTTAATGGTGTTTATCCAGTAGCACCACCAATAGAAGCTGGAAAAGAAATTCTTGAAAGGTAGGATGAATTATGATAACTTACAAAGACTCTGGTGTTAACATAGAAGAGGGATATAAAAGTGTAAAACTTATTAAGGATCTTGTTAAAGAAACTTATAGTAAATATGTTTTAAATGGACTTGGAAGTTTTGCAGGTATGATTGAGTTACCAGAAGGATACAAAAAACCTGTATTAGTTTCAGGAACTGATGGAGTAGGAACTAAACTTGATATTGCATGTAAGAAAAAGAAATATGATACAGTTGGTATTGACTGTGTAGCTATGTGTGTAAATGATATTTTATGTCATGGGGCTAAACCATTATTTTTCTTAGACTATATAGCATGTGGTAAACTTGATGCTAATGTTTCATCAGATTTAGTAAAAGGCGTTACTAATGGATGTCTTCAGTCAGATTGTGCATTAGTTGGTGGGGAAACTGCTGAAATGCCAGGATTTTATAAAGAAGGAGATTATGATATTGCAGGATTTGCAGTAGGGATAGTTGACAAAGATAAAATCATTGATGGAAGTAAGATAAAAGAAGGAGATAAATTAATAGGAATAGCTTCTTCAGGAATACATTCAAATGGCTTTTCTTTAGTAAGAAAATTATTTACTAATTTGGATGAAGAATTTAATGGAGAAGAAATATGGAAAACTCTTATTACACCAACTAAAATATATGTTAAACCAGTATTAGCACTTCTTGAAAAATATGAAATAAAAGGAATGTCACATATAACTGGTGGAGGATTTATAGAAAATGTTCCTCGTATGTTTAATGGTAATGACTTTACAGCAGTAATTCATAAAGATAGTTACAAAATGTTACCGATTTATGACAAAATGATTGAATTAGGTGTTGATAAAGATCATATGTATAACACATTTAATATGGGAATCGGATTTGTATTATGTGTAAATGAAAAGGATGTTACAGATATTATTGCATCTTTAAAAGAAATGGGTGAAGATGCTTATGAAATTGGATATGTAACATCTGGAGGTGAAGGTATTTGCTTAAAATAGCAGTATTAGTTTCTGGGGGAGGAACAGACCTTCAATCAATAATTGATGCAATTGAAGATAAAAAACTTAATTGTAAAATAGAAATGGTAATAAGCAGTAAAGATGGGGTTTATGCTTTAGATAGAGCTAAAAAACACAATATTAAGTCTTATGTAGTTAGTAAAAAAGAATATGGCAAAGAACAGTCGAAGAAAATACTTGAATTAATTAAGGGGAAAGTTGATTTAATAGTATTGGCTGGATTTTTGTCAATTTTACAAGGGGAAATTTTAGATATATATAGTAATAAAATAATTAATATTCATCCATCTCTTATTCCATCATTCTGTGGGGAAGGAATGTATGGTTTAAAAGTACATGAAGAGGTAATAAAAAGTGGGGTTAGGTATTCCGGATGTACTGTTCACTTTGTAAACAATGAAGTAGATGGTGGTGCAATTATTCTTCAAGAAGTAGTACCAGTATATTTTGAAGATGATGCGGAAACACTTCAAAAAAGAATTTTAGAAAAAGAACATATAATATTGCCTAAGGCTATAAAGTTGATTTCAGAAAATAAAATAGATATAGTAAATGGAAGAGTAAAGATAAAAGAATAAAAGGAGGCCTATTTTGTGAAAAAAAGAGCATTAATTAGTGTGTTTTATAAAGATGGTATTGTAGATTTTGCAAAGTTTTTAATTTCTAAAGGTGTTGAAATTATATCTACAGGGGGAACATATAGACATTTAAAGGAAAATGGTGTTCCAGTAATAGAAGTAAATGAAGTTACTAATTTTCCTGAAATGTTAGATGGTAGGGTAAAAACTCTTCATCCTTTAATTCATGCTGGAATTCTTGCAATTAGAGACAACAAGGATCATATGAAAGTTTTAGAAGAGAGAAATATTCATACAATAGATTATGTTGTAGTAAATTTATATCCATTTTTTGAAAAGGTTAGAGAAAATCTTTCTTTTGAAGAAAAGGTTGAGTTTATAGACATTGGTGGACCTACCATGCTAAGAGCAGCAGCTAAGAATTTCCAAGACGTTACTGTTATATCTGATATAAAAGATTATGATGTTGTTAAAGCAGAAATTGAAGCAGAAGGTAATGTATCATATAAAACTAAAAAAAGATTAGCAGGAAAAGTATTTAATTTAATGAGTGCATATGATGCTGCAATATCTAACTTTATGCTTGAAGATAGTGAAGAATATCCAGAATATCTTTCTGTTTCATTTAAAAAGAAACAAGAATTAAGATATGGTGAAAACTCACATCAAAGTGCTGCCTTTTATGGTTCAACTACACTAGATGGAGCAATGAATACTTTTGAAGTATTAAATGGTAAAGAATTATCTTACAATAATTTCAAGGATATGGATATTGCATGGAAATGTGCAAATGAATTTGATGAACCATCTTGTTGTGCTTTAAAACATAATACTCCTTGTGGTGTAGCTGTTGGAGCTAATCCATATGATGCATATTCAAAGGCTTACGAAGTTGATCCTACTTCAATTTTCGGTGGAATTGTAGCTTTTAATAGAAAGGTTGATAAGAAAACTGCTGAAGAAATGGTTAAAATTTTCTTAGAGGTAGTTGCAGCTCCTGACTATGATGAAGATGCATTAGAAGTATTAAAAACTAAAAAGAATCTTAGAGTTTTAAAAATTAAAAATACTCCAAAGGATTCTAAATATATGGTAACTGTTGATGGTGGTATATTAGTACAAGAAGAAGACAAAAAGTTAATAGATGAAATAAAGGTTGTAACAGATAAAAAACCTACAGATGAGGAAATGCAGGACTTATTATTTGGAATGAAGGTTGTAAAATATGTTAAATCTAATGCCATTGTTGTTGCACATAATGGAGTAGCATTAGGAATAGGTGGAGGTCAAGTAAACAGAATTTGGCCAACTGAAGATGCTTTAAAAAGAGGTAAAGGTGCTACAATTTTAGCTTCAGATGCTTTCTTCCCATTTAGAGATGTAGTTGATGAAGCTGCTAAAGCAGGAATTAAAGCAATAATTCAACCTGGTGGTTCTATGAGAGATCAAGAATCTATTGATGCTTGTAATGAACATGGTATAGCAATGGTATTTACAGGATTAAGACACTTTAAACATTAATATAATGTTATTTTAGGAGGATTATTTATGAATTTATTACTTATAGGATCAGGGGGAAGAGAGCATGCAATTGCATGGAAACTTTCTAAAAGTCCTAAAGTTTCAAAAATATATGTGGCACCAGGAAATGGTGGTACTGCTTTTGAGAATAAATGTGAAAATGTTAATATTACAGATTTAGATGAATTAGTAACTTTTGCAAAGGAACATAACATATACCTTACTGTTGTCGGACCTGAAGACCCATTAACAAAAGGAATTACTGATAAGTTTAAGGCAAATGGTCTTAGAATATTTGGACCTGATAAAAGAGGAGCAGAATTAGAAGGTAGCAAAAGTTTTTCAAAAGAATTCATGAAAAAATATGGCGTTAAAACTGCTGAATATGAAGTTTTCACTGAAGTAGAACCTGCATTAGCATATTTAGATAAATGTAAGTATCCAATAGTTATTAAAGCTGATGGATTAGCAGCAGGTAAAGGAGTTGCAATATGTGAAACTTTAGCTGAAGCTAAAAATGCAATTAATGATTATATGGTAAATGATATTTTTAAAGGTGCTGGTCAAAAGGTAGTAATTGAAGAATTTTTAGATGGAATAGAAGCTTCAATATTATCAATATGTGATGGTAATACAATAATACCATTTATATCTGCTAAGGATCACAAACAGATTTATGATGGTGGTCATGGTCCTAACACAGGTGGTATGGGTGTATTAGCTCCAAATCCTTTTGTAACAGAAGAGGTTATGAATGACTTTAAAGAAAATATAATGGCCAAAACATTAGAAGGTATTAAAAAAGAAGGCTTTGATTTTAAAGGAATTATTTTCTTTGGGCTTATGATAACAAAAAAAGGAACTTACTTACTTGAATACAATGTAAGAATGGGAGATCCTGAAACACAATCTGTTTTAAGTTTAATGGAAAGTGATTTATTTGAAGTAATAGAAGCTGCTTTAGACGAAAAGTTATTTGAAACAGAAATTAAATGGAAGAATGAAGTATGTATAAATGTAGTTCTAGCATCAGAAGGATATCCTGGTAACTTTGTAAAGGGTTATGATATATCCATTGATCCGACTATAAAAGATAGAGTATTTTTAGCAGGGGCAAAAGTTGAAGATGGTGTTCTTAAAACAAATGGTGGACGTGTTCTATCAGTAGTTGGAAGTGGAAAAACTGTTGAAGATGCAAGAAATGAAGCATATAAAAATATAGAATTAGTTAATTTTAAAGATGCTTATTGTAGAAAAGATATTGGAATTTGTGAATAATTGAAATAAAAAAATTACAAAACTAAGTTCTTAATACTACATTGAAAAGGAGATTGTTATGATTAGAAGTTTTGGAGGAATTAACCTTGCTACAAAAGATGTTAAGTCATTAGTACATTTTTATAAGGATATTTTGGAGATGCCAATTATAAATGAAGGATATGGTAATTATGATGGCGTACAATTTGGCTTTTCTGATAAAGAACCAGGATTTTGGATATGGGATGAAAACAAATGGGGTGCCGCTACCAATAAAGCAAATCTAGTATTTTTTGTTGATGATTTAGATTCTTTATATGAAAGAATTAGCAATAAAGGAATTACTTGTGAACCTCCAATTACTACAGAATGGGGAGGAAAATCATTTAGACTTTTAGATCCCTGTGGTAATGAATTAGAATTTTTAGTGACAATGTAGGATATATAACAATAGAGCTTTAAGTTATATGAAAAAAGCCTCAGAATCCCGTAAAAATGGGAATCTGAGGTTTTCATTTTTTATTTTATTTCAGTAAATACAAAGAAAATTTTAAAAATCTATATACAAATAATGGTAAATATGTAATAATAAAACACGAGAGGGGCAGGGAAAATGGAAAATGGAAAATGGAAAAATAGATTATTGCTTGGAGCAATAATAATTAGTGGTGTTTTATTATTAATTTATTTTATAATTGCTGTATATTTTACTAATCATTTTTATTATGGATCTGCAATTAATTGTATTAGTGTTTCAGGTATGTCTGTAAATGAAGTGAAGAATGAATTACCAAATGAAGTTGAAAAATACTCATTAAAATTAATAGGCAGAGATAATATTAATGAAATAATAAATGGAAATGATATAGATTTGCAACTTTCTATTAACAAAGATATAGAAGAAATAAAAGATAATTCTCAAAATCCTCTAGGGTGGATAACTTCTTTATTTACTAATCATAATATTAATGAAGAAGAAATGATTACTTTTAATGAAGAAAAATTGAAAGATAAAATTAAGAAATTAAACATTGTAATAGGTGAAAATATTATTGAACCTAAAAACGCTAGTTATATATTTGAAAATGGACAATATAAAATAGTTACTGAGATTCCTGGCTCAAAAATTAACCAAGATAATCTTTATAAAGAAATAATAGGTGCTATTTCAAGTGGGGAAAGAGAAATTAATTTAGAAGAAAAGGATTGCTATGAAAAACCAAAATATAAGTCTGATTCTGAAGAAATAATTGAAACAAGAGATACCTTAAATGATTATGTTAATACTGAAATTTCTTATAAATTTGGAGATAAAATAGAGACAATTGACAAGAGTATAATTGGTACATGGCTTCATATAGATGATTATAACAATATTACATTTAATAAAGAGGAAATAAACAAATATTTGCAAACAATATGTTCTAAGTATAATACTGTGGGTAAAACGAGACAATTTTCAACTTCTACTGGAGAAGTTATTAAGGTTTCTGGTGGAGATTATGGTTGGAGTATTAATAAAAAAATTGAGTGTGAAGAACTAATAAATATAATTAAAGAATCAAAGCCTGTAACAAAAGAGCCTAGTTATTTACAAAAAGCAGATAATCATTCTGGACAGGATTTTGGCAATACTTATATAGAGATTAATTTACAAAGTCAATATTTATGGTTTTATAAAAATGGAAATATAATTGCAGAAGGAAGCATTGTTACAGGTGATATTTATAATGGATGCGCAACACCAGCAGGAGTGTATAGTCTTAAGTACAAAGAAAGAAATGCAATTCTTAGAGGGGAAGACTATGAAACACCTGTAAGTTTTTGGATGCCTTTTAATAATGGTATTGGAGTACATGACGCAGTTTGGAGAAGTGTATTTGGTGGAAACATATATATGGGAAATGGTTCTCATGGATGTGTTAATGCATCTTATACAATGGCTGAATCAATTTTTAATAATATAGAACCTGGAACTGCAGTTATCTGTTATAATTAAATATCTTACTAAATTATTAAGAGGACGAATGTCCTCTTTTAATTTATGGATAAAAAAAGTATAATAGTAATTGATTTGGAAAGGGGGAAATAAATGAATAAAAAGAATAAGATTATATTGATTATTTCAGTATCTATAGTATTGATTTGTGGAATAATTGGAGGGGTTATTTTGTATTTGCAAAAAAATAGCTACAAGCCAGAAGAAACCTTATCCAATTATTATGAATTGTTAAATAGTAAAGATTACGAAGAGATGTATAATAGGATTACAAATGAAAGTAAAAGTAATATATCTAAGGAAGATTTCATTTCAAGAAATAAAAATATTTACGAAGGTATCGAAGCTGAAGAAATAGAAATTACAGTTAAAAATACCTTAAAAAATGGTGATATATATACTTTAGAATATAATACTAAAATGATAACTTCAGCTGGGGAATTAAGTTTTGATAATAAAGCTGAAATAAAAAAAGAAGAGGGGATAAGTTGGAGTTCTGAGATGATTTATCCAACTTTAACTAATGAAGATAAAGTAAGAGTAAAATCTAATAAAGCAAAGAGAGGATCAATTTTAGATAGAAACGGAAAAGCTCTAGCTGAAGATGGTATTGATGCAAATGTAGGTTTGGTACCAGGAAAATTAAAAGATAGAGATGAAAGCTTAAAGAAAGTGTCTGAAATTTTAGGAGTTAGTGTTGATTATATTAATAAACAGTTAAATGCCTCTTATGTTAAGGATGATACTTTTGTACCTTTAAAAGAAATAGGTGCAAAAGATGAAAGAATAAATCAATTATTAGAAGTCCCAGGTGTATTAATTAATAATAAAAAAGCAAGAGTTTATCCATTAGGTGAGCAGGCAGCTCATTTAACAGGATATGTACAAAATGTTACAGCAGAAGATTTAGAAAATAACAAAGATAAAGGATATACTTCATCTTCTGTTATAGGAAAAACTGGCATTGAAAAAATATATGAGGATAAATTAAGAGGTACAGATGGAGTAGAAATATATATAGTTGATAAAAATGGAAATAAAAAAGAGGATATAATAACATCTGAACTTAAAAATGGTACAGATGTAAAATTAACAATTGATTCTAGTCTTCAAACAAAAATATACAATGAAACTTTAAATGATAAATCAGCTTCTGTTGCAATGAACCCTAATACTGGTGAAGTGTTAGCTCTTGTAAGCACACCAAGCTATAATCCAAATGATTTTGTCATGGGGCTATCTACTGAAAAATGGGATTCATTAAATAATGATAGTAATAAGCCACTATTAAATAGATTTCAAAATACTATCGTTCCAGGATCAGTTTTTAAACCTATTACTGCTGCAATTGCTTTAGAAAATAAAACATTAGATATTAATGAAAATAAAAATATAAGTGGGTTAAAGTGGCAAAAAGATAGCAGTTGGGGTGACTATTTTGTTACAAGAGTTTCTGATTATGGATCAAATACAAACTTTATGAATGCAATGATATATTCAGATAATATTTATTTTGCCCAAACAGCATTAGATGTTGGTAAAGAAGCTTATGAAAAAAAATTATTAGATTTAGGATTTGATGAAAAAATACCTTTTGAATATGGCCTATATTCATCTTCTTTTGGAGATGATAATAAAATTGACTCTGATGAGCAATTAGCAGATTCGGGTTATGGACAAGGAAAAATATTAGTTAATCCTGTTCATTTAGCATCTATATACTCTTCGTTTTTAAATGAAGGAACAATGCTTACACCATATTTAGATCAATCTAATAACAAAACACCTTGGAAAGAAAATGTAATTTCAAAAGGGACTGCGGATACAATATTAGAATCATTAGTGGCAGTAGTTTCCAATCCAAATGGAACAGGGCATGAAGCTAACATTTCAGGATTAACAATTGCAGGGAAAACAGGTACAGCAGAAATAAAAGCATCTCAAGATGACACAACAGGAACTGAAATGGGATGGTTTATAGGAATGACAACTAATAAAGGTAATAATAATATAATGGTTTTAACTATGGTAGAAGATGTAAAAGACAGAGGCGGTAGCCATTATGTTGTGCCAAAAGTTAAAAACGTTATATCATCATACAAATAAAGGAAGAAGGGGTTATATGCCAAGTTTAAGCAACAGAGTTGAAAGTTTTACAGACTCAGTAATAAGAAGAATGACTAGAATTAATGATCAATATGATTCAATTAACTTATCACAAGGGTTTCCAGATTTTCCACCACCAAAAGAAATAACAGATGAACTTAAAAAAGTTGCTGACAAAGGACCACATCAATATGCAATAACCTTTGGAGCAAAAAATTTTAGGGAAGCCCTAGCTAATAAAGCATCTAAGGATTTTGGAAGAAAAATAAATCCTGACACAGAAATCGTAGTAACTTGTGGTGGAACAGAAGCTATGATGAGTGCTATGATGACAGTGTGTAATCCAAATGATAAGGTTATTGTATTTTCACCTTTTTATGAAAACTATGGTGCAGATGCAATATTATCAGGAGCAGAGCCAATATATGTTCCTCTAAATCCACCAGAATTTAATTTTGAAGAAGATGTTTTAGAAGCTGCCTTTAAACAAGGTGCAAAAGCAATAATTGTATGCAATCCTTCAAATCCATGTGGTAAAGTTTTTACAAAAGATGAACTTTTAACAATAGGAAAATTAGCAATTAAGTATGATACTTTTGTAATTATGGATGAAGTATACGAACATATTGTGTACAAGCCATACAAACACACATATATGGCATCACTTGATAATATGTTTGAAAGAACAATAACTTGCAATTCATTATCTAAAACATATTCTATTACAGGTTGGAGATTAGGATATATTATTGGACCAGAAAAAATAATTGAGGGAGCAAGGAAGGTTCATGACTTTTTAACTGTAGGAGCAGCAGCACCTCTTCAAGAAGCAGCAACAGTTGGATTAAAATTTGGTGCTGAATATTATGAAAAACTTCAGGAAATTTATACTGAGAAAAGAGATTATTTTATTAAAGGATTAGATGAAATAGGACTAAAACATACAGTACCTCAAGGGTCTTACTTTGTTTTAGTAGATATTTCTAAATATTTGTCCTTACCTCAATTTAAAGGATACTCAGACTTGGAATTTTGTGAATGGATGATAAAAAATATTGGAGTTGCAGCAGTACCAGGCTCTAGTTTCTTTAAAGAGGATATTAATTATCTTATACGTCTCCATTTTGCAAGAGAGAAAAGTGTTTTGAAGGAAGCACTAAAAAGGCTTAGCAAACTAGAAAAATTATAATAATTATGTAAACAATACAAAATCCCCTCATAATATATATTATGAATATATTTATGGGGGGAAAAAAATGAGCGAAAATAAATCGCAAACTAATAAATGTTTTGATGAAATAGATCCGTCAAATCCAGATAATATTCCAAAGTTTTTAGATGAACTTCCAATACCTTCAGTAGCAGTACCTAAATGTGTTGGTAAAGAAAACTGCTGCAATAAAGAAAATATATATAAAATAACAATGAGAGAGGCATATCATAGATTTCATGCCTTTTTTCCACCAACAAAAATATGGGGATATAATGGAATGTATCCAGGTCCTACAATAGAGGCTTTTAAAGATATTTCAACTTATGTAGAGTGGGCAAATGATTTACCAAGTAAGCATTTTTTACCTTTTGACAATAGTCTTCATGGTACTATGGATGAGCCAGAAGTTAAAACTGTTGTGCATCTTCATGGAGCAAACGTTGCAGATCATAGTGATGGATATCCTGAAGCATGGTATACAGCAGGCTATAAAATAACAGGTTCTCATTTTACAAGAAAAGAATATGAATATACTAACCATCAAGGAGCTACAACCTTATGGTATCATGATCATGGAATGGGTGTTACAAGATTAAATGTTTATGCAGGACTTGCAGGTTTTTATTTTTTAAGGGATGTTCTAGAGGAAAGACTAAACTTACCAAAGGGAAAATATGAAGTTCCATTATTAGTACAAGATAAATCCTTTAATTCAGATGGATCTTTGTTTTATCCTGATGCACCGCCATTTCCAGTTGATGTCCATCCATCAATAGTTCCTGCTTTTTTGGGTAATACAATAGTAGTAAATGGAAAAGTATGGCCTAAATTAACAGTTGAACCAAGGAAGTATAGATTTAGAGTACTAAATGCTTCTAACAGAAGACAGTATGTTTTTAAGTTATCTAATGATGAAGAAATTACTCAAATAGGAACAGATGGTGGATTTTTAGCTCATTCAGTAAAAATTAATTCATTTAAATTACTACCATCAGAAAGAACAGATATTATATTGGATTTTTCTAAATTTAAGGGTCAAAAAATAACCTTATTAAATGTTGCAGGTGATGCAGATGAAAATACTGGATTAATAATGCAATTTAATGTTTTAGAATGCTTAGAAAATGAGGATACAAGTTCAATTCCGGGATCTATAAGACATGATCCTGCTTTAAGAGAGGATTTAGTTAATATACGTCGTTTTATACCATTAGAAATAGGACAAGATCATTATAATAGACCAATGCTTATGTTGGATGGGAAAATGTGGAATGACCCTGTTAGTGAAAAACCAGAGTTAGATACTATTGAGGAATGGAATATAATTAATCCAACTTTTTTAAATCATCCAATTCATATTCACTTAATACAATTTAAAATTTTAGGAAGAACACCTTTTGATGTTCAAAAGTATACAAATGAAGGAATACTTGAGTTTACTGGACCAATGGTACCACCACATGATTATGAAACAGGATTTAAAGATACTTGTGACGCTGAAGTTGGTATGGTTACAAAATTAATAATGCACTTTACTGGATTTTATGGTAACTATGTATGGCATTGTCATTTTTTAGAGCATGAGGATCATGATATGATGAGGCCAATGAAAGTTATAGATAATTCATTTAAAGCTGAATAAATAAAAGAATGTTGATAAAAACAAAGGAAAACCGCTTTCAAAGTTCTTATCAACATTTTATATTATTTTAAAAATAGCTTTTTAAATAAAATTTTGTCGTAGAATTTTAAAAATTCATGTATAATTTCATTAGTAAACTATACAAAAGATGAAAGAAGGATGCACATGAATAATGACAAAATATTATGGATACTAATTGCTTTTACATTATACCTTGGTATGATGCTAGTTATTGGCGTAATTTACATGAAAAAAACAAAAAATACAGAAGATTTTTTCTTAGGGGGAAGAGGATTAAGTGGTTGGGTTGCAGCTTTGTCAGCTCAAGCTTCAGATATGAGTGGATGGTTACTAATGGGACTACCTGGTACTGTTTATGCCTTAGGAATTGGACAGGTATGGATTGCAATAGGTTTATTTTTAGGAACTATATTTAACTGGTTATTTATTTCAGGAAGATTAAGAAGATATACAATTAAGGCAAATAATTCATTAACATTGCCTGCATATTTTGAAAATAGATTTCATGATAATAAAAAGATACTACTAACAGTATCTTCTGTAATTATAGTAGTTTTCTTTTTAGTATATACTGCTTCAGCGTTTGCAGCTGGAGGAAAATTATTTAGTTCTGTTTTTAATGTTGAATATAAGGTGGCCTTAACAATTGGTGCAATAGTTATTTTAGGATATACATTTATGGGTGGGTTTCTAGCTGTTTGTGTAACTGATTTTATACAAGGAATGATGATGCTTGTAGGGTTAATGGCAGTACCAATATTAGCATACATTATTACGGGACCAGAAAATATTATTAATAATATAGCACAAAGCAATGTATTAGGCGGAACTTCATCATACATGAATATATTTCACAATGGTGGTGAAAAATATAAGATAATTGAAATAGTTTCTGCTTTAGGATGGGGATTAGGGTATATGGGAATGCCACACATATTAACTAGATTTATGGCAGTTAAAAATGAAACTGAGCTTAAAAAATCAAGGGTAATTGCTATTGTTTGGGTTTCTATTTCATTAACCTTTGCCTGCATTATAGGTATCCTTGGAAGAGCATACTTGTATCCACAAATTTTGGAAACTGGAAATGAAGAAAATGTATTCATAAATATGATAATAAACATATTTACAAAGGACTATTCTCTACCTTTAGTTGGAGGTATTTTCCTATGTGGAATATTAGCTGCAATAATGTCTACTGCGGATTCACAACTTTTAGTTACTTCTTCATCAGTAGCAGAAGACTTGTATAAAAAAGTGATTAATCCTAAGGTGTCTGATAAAAGCATATTAAACGTAAGTAGAGTAACAGTATTTGTAGTAGCTATATTAGCTTACATAATTGCATTAAACCCCAATAATAGTATTATGGGATTAGTATCAAATGCTTGGGCAGGTCTTGGAGCCTCTTTTGGACCAATAGTATTTTTATCATTATATTGGAAAAGAGTAAACATTAAAGGTGCAGTATCAGGGATAATCTCTGGAGGATTGACAGTCTTTATATGGGATTATATACCTTTAATTAATGGAAATACATTAAGTAGAGCCACTGGGTTATATTCACTTGTTATAGGATTTATTTTAAGTACATTATTTATTATTATAGTAAGTTTGTTAACTGAAGAACCAAGTGAGGAAATTCTAAAAGAGTTTAATGATGTTGCTAATATAAAATAGAACTTAATTGAGCTAAAAGAGAGGAGGATTATAAATTGGGCTGTCCGAGCAATATCCTCCACTTTTAGAGCTTAGATCTTAATTCTCAACCTATTTCATCTATTAAATTTAGGCCTAATTTATTACATAAATGAAATGCTTTCTTCATGGAATCATCCCATAACTGATTAGGATTATGGCAATCAGAGTTTACAATAACCTTTAAATTTGTTTTTGAAACTTCTTCCCAAAAAGGTTTAAATGGATAAGCATACCTTTTACCACTAACATAGTTATTTATTCCTTTTCTTATGCCATTTGCATTAAATTCTAAAATGAAATTATATTTAATTGAAGAATCAATAATTATTTCTATAGCTTTTTTGCAATTGTCATCATATTTAAAATCATGTAAAAAAGGTAAGTCTGGATGAGCAAGAAATTTAAAATAACCAGTTTTCATAGCATTTCTTATTGAATAAGCATATTCTATATATTCTTTAGTGCTAGTGAAATTATATACATTATAAGCTTGTTTGTTACTATCTACATAAAAATGTTGACCAAGTGCCAAATAATCTAAAGTATTTAGCAATTCTTCATAATACTCATTATCAAACTGAGAATATTCTATTTCTACACCAAGTTTAATTTTAATTTCATTACTATATTTATTTTTTAACTTTCTTATAGTTTCAATATAATCATTTATATTTGAATACATCATTCTTGATCCATATCTATCATCTTTAAAGGGACCATGATCACTAAAACCAAGAACTATCAATTTATTTTTAATTGCTTCTTTAATATAATCTTCTTCTGTTCCAGAAGCATGTCCACAACGAAAAGTATGAGTATGATAATTTGTTTTCATAAATAATCCTCCTAATTGTTTGTATAATAATATTATAATACAATATATATAATAGTAGTAATTTGAAAGGAGTAAGTAATAAATGAAGTATATAAGTATAGATAATGGAAATATAAATGCATCAGAAATCGGATTAGGTTGTATGAGGATTTCAGATATGGGGGAGAAGGAAGTAAGTAAATTAATACATTCAGCTTTAGATTTAGGAATAAATTTCTTTGATCATGCCGATATATATGGAAACGGAAAAAGTGAAGAAATTTTTGGAAAAATAATATTAAATGAACCTTCACTTAGAGAAAAGATGATAATACAAAGTAAATGTGGTATAAGAAATGGTTATTATGATTATTCAAAAGAACATATATTAAATTCAGTAAATTGTATATTAAAAAGACTTAATATTGAATATCTAGATACTCTTCTTTTACATAGACCAGACACGTTAATGGATCCTGAAGAAGTTGCAGATGCATTTGATAAACTCTATAAAAGTGGAAAAGTAAAACATTTTGGTGTAAGCAATAATAATGTAATGCAAATAGAATTGTTAAATAAATATTTGGAACATAAAATATGTATAAATCAACTTCAATTTAGCATTATGCATACTAATATTATTGATTCAGGATTAAATGTTAACATGAACTGCAATAATTCTATAGATAGGGATGGAGGAATATTAGATTACTGTAGGTTGAACAATATAACAATTGAAGCTTGGTCACCTTATCAGTATGGTTTCTTTGAAGGAGTATTTTTAGATAATCCTAAATTCCCAGAGTTAAATAAAACAATAAATAAAATAGCTGAAAAATATAATGTAAGTAATACTGCAATTGCAACAGCATGGATTTTAAGGCACCCTGCTAAAATACAGACAATAGTTGGTACGACCAATATAAATAGACTTAAAGAAATTGTAAATGCCTCAAATGTTACATTAACAAGAGAGGAATGGTATGAAATATACAGAAAAGCAGGAAACAATTTGCCATAAAATTTAATAATTAATGAATTTTTATGTAATTGATTGAAAATAATGTCGAAATTAGGTATAATTGTGTAAAATAATCCTTTGATTTTATTTTTTTTGAAAGGAGTTATTAATATGAGTAAAGAAATTTCAATAAGTTATTTTCAATCATATATAAAAACAAAAGATTATAGACCTGATCTACAAGAAGATTATTTTTATAAAATAATTGAAAATGTAGGGCATCTATCAGAAGCAATAAGAAGAGATTTTAGATTAAGTGATAATGATGAAATTGAAGATACAGTAGAAGACGAGTTATATAAGGTATTATATTATGTGTTAGCTCTTGCTAATATTTATGATATTAATATGGAAGAATGTATTAACATTGAAGAAAAATTAAATAAAGATGCATATAAAAGAACTAACCTAAAACTTTATAAAGGAAATACTGAAAAAAATATTTTATAATTGAATATTCTAAAAAAACAATTCAAAGTGAGTTTATTCAGCTCCAATAGAGTTGTTTTTTTAAACAATTTATATTCCAAATATTTCCAAGGAAATAATACATCAATTTACAAGTAGGTGAATTAAATTATTGAATTTGTTTTAGCCATAATTGGCTTGTTTATTTGTTCAACAAATGTAGACTTTTTTAAGAAACATCCTGTTCTTTCAAGTATAAAAGAAATTGATAAAACTTATAAGAATATTTATGAAGAGAAAAATATATTAGTTAGAATAACAGAAGGAACGTTAGTTATTATATCTGAAGTTTCAGGCTTTATTTCTATTTATATTTCCTTACATGATAAACTTATATCTTTTCAACATACTTTTTTAGATTATAGTTATAGAATTATTATATTATTATTGATTTTTGCAATTGTTCATTATGTAATAGGATATATTTTGTTAATTAGTACTAATCTAAGTAAGGAATTAAATGAAACTGAAGGAATAACAGGATATTTTATGTTAAGTTATTTCATTACAAGTATTTTTTTAGTACTTATTTTATTATTAAACAAGGAAATAATTTCGAAATTCGTTATATCAGGATATGTAGGAGTTATCATTAGCTATATATTGAATTTGAAAATATTATTTAAAATAATAAGAAATAAAAGTTTAATAAAAATTAGTAGTGATGACCAAGGAGGTTTTATAAGAATAATAATTGCAGCTTTTACAATAGTTTTTATGATTATTATTGATCTATATCTTGCTACCTGTTTAATTAGTATAGTAAACCCAGGTTCTTTTTCAAATAATCCTACTTTATTTGATTTATTCTATTTTACAATAGCAACTTTTACTTCAATTGGTTATGGAGACATTATTCCTATTACTCAAGGAGCTAAAATTTTAGTTATTATTATTTCAATTACAAGTGTATTATGTTTAACTGTTTTCCTTGGTAGTTTGTATTCTATTAAAGATAGACAATAGAAGAAAATATTGTTAATATAAAAATATATTTTATTGCGAGGGAAAAAAGTGAAAAGAACAATATTATTTTTTTGTTTGATTATGATTTTATTAGGAATTATTAATTTGGTTTTTAATTGCAATTATTCTACTTTATATGTTGTATATAGTAGCATTCTAGTTTTTTTTTCTTGGTATATTGCAAGTATGTAAAAATGTATTCAAAACAAATTATTATTTTATGTCAATTATTCAATTTGTTATTTCTGTAATAGCACTTATTTTTGGATATAGCATAACCATATATTTAATTCCTATTTTTATTTTTGAAATATGTGGTGATAAAGTTGATTTATTAATAAGTATAGTTTTAAATTCTATAATAATAATTAGTTTTGATATAAACAATATAGTTCAAATTATTATTTATGTTGTTACTGTAAATATGTATTTTTATCAATGTAAAAAGCAGGATTTAATACTAAATGAAGTTAAGACTATTAACAAAAATTCCAGAGAAAAACTTTTTAAATATAAGGAAGAATTAAGAAATGTTAATAAATTAATGAAGCAAAATGAAATCAATACATCTCTTAGGGAAAGAAATTATATGTCACAAAAACTTCATGATCATTTAGGTCATAGAATAACAAGTTCAATAATGCAACTTGAGGTGACGAAGGAAATGATTGGCAAAGATCAGGACTTAAGTAAAAAGTATTTAGAGTCTGCAATGGATAACTTAAGGAAGGGTATGGATGAAATTAGAGTATTTTTAAGAAATGCCAAACCAAAAGAAAAAGTTATGGGAATAGAAGAAATTAAAGAAGATATACTTGAATTTCAATATAGAGCAAGAATAAAGGTTAATTTTAATATCCAAGGAGACATACAAAAAATAAATGCTAATCAGTTAGAAGTATTAAAAGAGAATATTAATGAAAGTTTAACTAACATTGGAAAATATTCTAAAGCAAATGTAGTTAATATCTCTTTCTTTATATATAACAAATTTGCAAGAATTGAAATTGAAGATGATGGTGTTGGGGCAGATAAAATAGTTAAAGGTTTAGGATTAATAGGTATAGCAGAAAGGCTAAATAAAATTAATGGTAGAGTTGAATTTAGCTCTAATAATGGATTTAAAACTACTATGCTTATTTATTTTTAATTACTAGGGGGATATAATGAGTATTAAAGTTTATATTTGCGATGATGATAGTTTAATAAGAGAAAGTTTAAAAGTTCTTTTACCTATTAAAGCGGATATTTCAATTATAGGAGAAGGAAGTAATGGGGAGGATGCAATTAGATTTTGCAAAGAAAATGAAGTAGATGTTGCTTTATTAGATGTAAGAATGCCAAAAGTTAATGGTGTACAAGCTGTTAAAGATATTGTAAAAACCACAAATACTAAGTGCTTAATACTAACTACATTTAATGAAGAAGAATACATTGATGAAGCAATAAATTATGGCGCGAAGGGCTATATTTTAAAGAACAGTACTCCAGATCAAATAGCTAATTCCATAATATCAGTTTATAATAATACTGTTGTAATGAATGAAGTAACATTAAATAAGATATATAATAAAAAGCCTAAAATAAAAAAGTATGACTTTACCGAAAGAGAGCTAGAAATTATAGTTGCAATAAGTGAAGGATTAAGCAATAAAGAAATAAGCAAGAAATTATTTATATCTGAAGGCACTGTTAGAAATTATATTACAATGATACTAGATAAAACAGGATTGAATCATAGAACTGCAATTGCTGTAAATTATTTAAAAGGAAATTTTTAAACATTAATATATGACATTTGTCACATATAAAAGATGATATTACTTACTAGGTTAATACCATCTTTTTTTTTATAATATAATTAAGCTTTTAAGAGGAGGATTTATATGAATATATTAGAAATCAATGAAGTTTATAAAGAATATAATAATCAAGTGGCTGTTGATGGTATTAGCATGAATGTAAAGAAAGGAGAGATTTACGGAATACTAGGTCCTAATGGAGCAGGGAAAAGTACATTAATAGGAATGATTTGTGGTTTAATTAAAAAAAATTCTGGAAGCATTATCTATGAAGGAAATACAGAAAATATAAGAAAATGGAAAGAGAACATAGGTATAGTTCCACAAGATTTTGCCTTATACTTTGACTTATCAGCAAAGGATAATGTTGAGTTTTTTGCATCCCTATATGGATACAAAGGAGAGGATTTAAAAAATAGAACTAAAAAGGTTTTAGAATTTGTAGGACTTTACGACGTTAAGGATAAAATAACTTCCACTTTTTCAGGTGGTATGAAAAGAAGACTTAATATAGCATGTGCCATTGCCCATTCTCCTAAATTAATTATTATGGATGAACCTACAGTAGGTATAGATCCCCAATCAAGAAATCATATATTAGAATCAGTGCTAAAGCTTAGAGAAGAAGGAGCAACAATTATTTATACTTCGCACTATATGCAGGAAGTAGATGATATTTGTGATAGAATTGCAATTGTTGATAGTGGAAAAGTTATTGCTGAAGGAACAAGTACAGAATTAAAAAATCTAGTTGGTGACAAAAGAATAATTGATGTAACTGTAAATAAAAAACTGAATAATTTAGAAGATAAATTAATGGAAATCACTGGAGTAGAAAAGGTAAGTTTTATTGATAATATGTATAAAATAACAACTATAAAAAGTGTAAACCCAATAGGAAAAATAGTTGAAGTAATAACAGAATGTGAAGCTGAGATATTAAATGTAACTAATGAGGAATTAAGCCTAGAATCGGTTTTCTTGGCATTAACAGGTAAGAAGTTAAGAGAATAGGGGTGGATTATGTTTAGGGCAATGATAAAAAAGGAATTTAATCAATTTCTTAAATCAAAGGGAAATGTAATAATGTATTTCTTATTTCCTTTAATTCTAATAACAGTCTTAAGTGTTGGCTTAAAAGGTATGATGGATAATGCAGGTGAAGACATTTTTACAGATAATAATAATAAAAAATCAAAAGTATATTACTTAATAGATGGTGAAAGTGATTATTCAAAGGGATTTAGTACCTTTATAGATGGAATAGAAAAGGCAGTAGATATAGAATTTGAAGAAAGCAATTCAGAGGAGGAAGCTAAAAAGGCTACAGATGAATATGAATCATTAGCATATATTACAGTTTCAAGTAGTGGATTCGATATCTATACTTCTAATAAAGGTGAGAAAATAAAAACAAAAATATTTATAAATATTTTTGAATCAGTTCTTAATGAATATGGAGTTTACAATACAATAATGGAATATAATGCTAATGAAATAAAGGATTTTGTTCAAAATAAACATGATAATTATATTTCAATTGGAAATGACAGTATTAGAAATGTAACATCAACTGAATACTATACTTTTG